>JBCCYD010000053.1:0-21333 GCA_039190385.1 Cyanobacteria bacterium P01_F01_bin.143
ATACTATTTTTATCTTTTTAATCTTTAGCTAAATAACCAAAAAAATTCCTATTATTAATTAATAAATATTGATGGGCATAACTCATTACCCATTACCAATAACTCATTACTCATTATCTCGATCCTGCGAAGACAGGACTCATTACTCATAACCCATTACTCATAACCCATTACCCATTACTTCCGCGCAGCAGCACTAGGGAAGGGGAATATTTAAAGAGATCCCTGTTCCAGGAATTGGCCCTTGAAGGGGATGATACAGGATTACAGATGCGGTGGGTTCATCGACAGGATAAGCGCGATCGCGAGAAGGTACAATTCGACCATCGCGCATTCGGATATAAAATTCTTCGAGATAATTCTGTATTCCCTGGTGATAACTATCTGGAATATCTGTATAAAATCGAATCATTTCTACAAACATTTTGGTTGCCGCGCTCTCTTGCCCTTTCATAAATTTCCCACTATTGAGAAAGGTAGAAATAACGAGAATATTGTTGACTTTCTTGACTTTAAAAATGGTGAATTGGCGACGAGCATTATCAGGATCTTCGACCAAACAAACATGACTACCATCTCTAGACTGAGTTAAACCGAGCTTTTGATAAAAGACGATCTCTGAACTGTCAAGGCTGGTGGCTTGTTGCGGATTTCCATCGTAAAGTGTCCTGACCGGGGGAGGGGCCTCTACAGAATCTTCTTCTAGAATGTCATTATTCGAAAAGAGTTGACAAATATTAGTTCCTCTCTCTGATAGGGGTTCTAATCTAGTTTTTGTCTCTGATAAGGATTCTAATCGAGAAAGAGAATCTATCTCTGAGTACCAGTTTGTCCTGACATGATGATTTGGTTCCTGTTCAACTGGGGATTGAGTCAAAGCCGTTGATGGCGCGATCGCAGCCACTGGTAAGATACAGGAGAAAGCGGCAGTTGCAGTAATAAACCAAGCTTTCATTGTGGTTATAATGATTTCGGTAATTTAAGGGATATACACAGTTCGATACTATTAGTATATAGTGCTTAACTATGGAAATATACTGATAAGCAGTTCCGTTCATCTAACTTATCAAAAAAATTACATATTAATTCACATTGTTGCTCCTAGCTTTATCTCAATTTAGTATAGTTTAAGTAGCTGTTCTCCCGTAATTTCCCTTAGAGAAATTATTTTGGTGGTCGCCAGAGCTAGAGATAAATCCTGGTATTGGGCAAAAGCGAGGTTATCTTGAGAGAAAGAGAGTTTAATACTGGGTCGGGTTCTCAAAGCTTCTCGGACATGATGCTCCACAGCTGCGATCGCCTCAGCAGATAATGAACTATTGATCGTGCCTAATCTTAAATAAAAATCATTATCAATGTTGTCAGTTTGCTCATGGTATTTATGTAAAAGATTGAATCTTTGGGCATCTCGACGTAGTTGATCTAGCTCTTGAGTAATGAGCCCTTTTCGTTGCGGCCAACCAATTAATATAGGAATATAGCTGGTCTCATTGACTTTTTGCAGTTGGAAAGAACGATGATAAGGATGTTTATGGCGACTGAGGAAATTATAATCGCGATCGCGATCGTAACCACCAAGATAAACATCAAAAGAGCGGAACCCGTGATCCTGCAAATATTCAACCCAACCGACCCCATCTAGATAACGAATTTCCTTTCTTCTTTGGTAAAACCATTTACTAATAATGCCTGATGCTGTTTTCCAACCTTCGCAGCCTAGAACAGTAGCATGTATTTGTTCAATTTGATAGGGTATAAATTCTGGTAGCCGGGTGAGATAATCTTGGATATTTTTAATTAATTGACTTAACAACCAAGGTTTATCACCATAAAAAGCAACTAAGCTAACATTAGAACTTCTTTCTGGCATTGGAGTTTTTTGAGCTAAAAACATGAGCACTTGAGATTCTCCCGCCGCCTAGCGACACTAGATATTTTTTTGGCACAATAGTCTCAATCTTCAGAGCGTAAATTTCTATGAACACCTGGATCTTCAAAAAGTTTAACTGGTTTGGTAATGGTTTATCCGTTATGGATTCCTACATAATCAAAGAGTTAATCCTACCTTTTCTTTTTGGAATCGGAATTTTTACTTCTTTAGGAGTTGCCATTGGAACAGGGTTTGAATTGGTACGCAGAGTTTCGGAATCAGGTTTATCTGTGGGAATCGCCTTGCAAGTTTTGATCTTAAGATTGCCGGAATTCATTGTCTTTGCCTTTCCCATGGCAATGTTACTGGCAACTCTGATGACTTATAGCCGATTTTCTAGCGATAGTGAACTAATAGCTTTAAGAAGTATTGGAGTTAATATTTATCGTCTTATTGTCCCGACAATTATCTTTAGTTTTTTAATTGTTAATCTGACTTTTATTGTTAATAACTTTGTTGCTCCAGCCGCTAATTACCAAGCCAAGATTATGCTGCGAAGAGCTTTAAAAAGAACTAACAAAGCTTTTAACGATCGCAATATACTCTACCCTGAATATTTTAAGAAAGAATTACCCGATGGCAATAAAGTTACAGCTCTATCTCGTCTTTTCTATGCCGAAGAGTTTGACGGAGAACAAATGCTCAATGTCACAATCCTAGATCGCTCTCAAGGAAATGTCAGTCAAATTATTACCGCTAATAATGCAACTTGGAATATTGAAGAAAATATTTGGGATTTTTACAACGGAACAATTTATCTATTGGGAGTAGATGGTTCCTATCAGAATTTAGTTCGTTTTCAACATCAACAATTAGCCTTACCTCGTGCTCCTTTAGAACTGACAAAAAAATCCCGAGATACTAAAGAAATGACATTATTTCAAGCTCAAGAATCCCTAGAGCTTGCAAAATTAGCTGGTAAAGAAAAAAGGATTCGGAAGCTGAAAGTGCGTATCCAAGAAAAAATTGCGCTGCCCTTTGTCTGTTTGGTTTTTGCTCTAATCGGAGCCGCGATCGGCATCAAACCACAAAATTCTAGTAAGGGAACTAGTTTTGGTATTTGTATTGCTTTAATCTTTACCTATTATTTATTGTCTTTTATTTCCAGTTCTATGGGCGTTCGCGGTGTATTATCGCCATTTTTAGCGGCTTGGCTACCTAATATTTTGGGTCTGAGCGCAGCAGTATTATTATTCTTGAATACTGAACAGTAAAAAAGCGATTTCTCTGACGGTATTTCATTGATCTTAAATGCTATTCTGAGATAGATGCTTTAGGCAAAAACATATAAGTATCAAGGTTCATTTTATGAAAGTGGGCGCATTATACAGATGAAAAAGTTATACTTTCAAGCTATTTTAGGAACAACTATTTCTAGTCTGGTTATTCTGTCAGCCAATATAGCCAAAGCGGATCTTCTTGACTCAGTTGAGCTGGTTGCTCTGGAATTTGAACTTCCTGAAGATGCTGTTCCCGATACCAGTATAGGTGGAGGAGTCAGAGGCAATGTTCAGTTTGCTCTTCCTGAGGAGAATTCAACGCCGAATACTAGTGTTGGTGGAGCAGTCAGAGGTGATGTGCAGTTTGCCCTTCCTGAAGAGAATTCAACGCCAGATACTAGTGTTGGCGGGGGAGTTAGAGGGCAAGTAGAATTTACACTCCCCAATCAAGAGTCCACCCCTCAAACTAGTTTGGGCAGTGGTATCAGAGGTGATGTGAAATTTGCGCTTCCCGACCAAGAAGTGATTCCCAGAGCTAGTGTGGGAAGTGGCGTTCGAGGTGATGTCGAATTTGCGCTTCCCGACCAAGAGAATAATCCCCAGACCGATGTGGGGAGCGGAGTTAGAGGTGATGTGGAATTTTCTTTTCCCGATCAAGGTCTGATTCCCCAAACAACTCTAGGTAGTGGGGTCAGGGGTGATGTGGAATTTGTCATCCCAAGTAAAGAGGCTGCTCCCAAAACAAGCGTCGGTAATGGCGTGAGGGGCGAAGAAACCCCTCTAACCGCACTGGTGCCCAAAACTAAGCATGGACGCACAGTATCGACTCATCCCACTATTTTTGCTTATCTGCCTGATATTGGAGCACAAGAAGTATTTTTTAGCGTGCAAGATGAAGCAGGAAATTCTCATTATTACACCAAGCTTCAAGTTCCAAGCGCAGGAGGAATTATCAGTATTAAACTGCCAAACTCGTTACCTGAGCTAGAACTGAGGAAAAACTACTTATGGTATTTTGCGCCTCTGGAACCAGGTGGTATTTTGCGACCAGATAATTATGCTGTGACAGGTTGGGTCAAAAGAGTTGAAACTGATATTAATGAGCAAGAATTGGCAAACTCTCCTGTTAAACTGGCAACTGAATATGCCAATGCAGGTATTTGGTACAATACCCTAGAAATTTTAGTGCAGGCTCAAAATTCTGATCCCAATAATCCCGATTTTATTAGTGAGTGGGATGATCTTTTAGAGCAAGTAGAACTAGAAGAAATACAGGGTAAAAGCGTATTTGATCAACTTCTCCAATTTTCACCATAACAAGTATTCTTTTGGAAGCTGGAATTTTAATTATGCTTAGATTAAAGATCTAATGTGGCAAAAAATTAAACAAAAATTCAAACAATGGCAAAGTCATTTACTAATTGTTCCTTGTGTATCGGGATTAATTATTGTTGGGAGTAATGCGGGAATTTTTCGGATTCTTGAGTGGGCAGCCCTAGATCAATTTTTTCGTTGGCGTACTCACGAATCAATAGAGGAGCGGATTGTGATCGTGACGATCGATGAGCCAGATATTGCCTATGTCAATCAATTACCTATATCACAATGGCCCATGTCAGATCAGGTGATGACTCAATTAATTCGTAATATTAAGGCTCAAGATCCGAGTGCGATCGCCATAGATATTTATCGAGATTTACCAGTAGAACCTGGGCATCAAGAGTTGGTAGCAGAATTCAAGGATACTCCTAATTTAATTGGAATTCAGAAGGTTGCGGGCAATGCGATCGCGCCATCACCAATTTTAGATCAACTAGGTCAGGTTGGCGCTAATGATCTTATTTTGGATACCGATGGCAAGGCTCGACGAGGAATTGTCCTACTCGGGAAACCAGATGGGGGAGTAATTCAGGGGTTGGGTGTCAAAATGGCACTAATTTACCTGGAACAACGGGGAATTGAGCTTGAAGTGATTGATGCAGAGCAAAAGATCTATGGTGTAGGGCAAGCCAAGTTTGTGCCTCTTTCGGGAAATGATGGGGAATATAACGAGAATGAGATGGGAGGATACCAAATTCTGTTGAACTATCGCGGCGGACTGGATAAGTTTCCCCATATTTCCCTGACAGAAGTTTTAGAAAATAAGATTCCTGATAATTTTTTTCGCGATCGCGTGATTTTTGTTGGCGCGATCGCTCCTAGCCTCAATGATAATTACCCCACACCCTATAACAGCAATCTCCTAGCTCCTACCGACTTAATGTCTGGAGTAGCAATAAACGCTAATTTAACAAGCCAAATAATTAGAGCCGCGATCGACAATCGCCCGATGCTCCAAGCATTCCCAAAGCCTTTTCATTGGCTCCGTATTATTTTCTGGTCTGGTTACACTACTATCTTGGGAGCATTATTTCTCCGTAAACGCTGGATAACAGGTCTGGGGATCTTGCTTGCTGGAGGAATTATTGTCACTAATTCCGCGATCGCTTTTGCTCTAGGTTGGTTGATTCCCGTATTTACACCCCTTCTAGCAGTCTGTAGTACCGCGATCGTCAGCATTGGTCTGGTACTATGGCAAAATCTTATGCTCTCTTATAGCAAATTAGAAGATTATGCCCATAGCTTGGAAGATAAAGTACAAGAGCGAACTGCTGAATTAGCCCAAGCCAATGAGGAAATTTCCACCCTCAATGCCAAACTAAAGCAGGAAAACCTGCGAATGGGCGCTGAATTAGATGTTGCTCGGCAACTTCAGCATATGGTTCTGCCCAAACCAGAAGAACTTGAAGCCATTGAAGGGATTGATCTTGCTGGCTATATGTCATCTGCCGATGAAGTAGGCGGAGATTATTATGATGTTCTTTACCATAACGGCTTAGTGACTATAGGTATTGGCGATGTGACGGGACATGGCCTAGAAAGTGGCATTGTGATGTTGATGACTCAAACAGCTGTTCGGACTCTTCAAGAAATCAATCAAAGCGATCCTGTGGAATTTTTGGATGTCCTCAACCGAACTATGTATAAAAACATACTACGGATGAACTCCGAGAAAAATTTAACTTTGGCGATTCTTAACTATTCTCAGGGCAAAGTGACCATTAGTGGGCAACATGAAGAAACCCTTGTCGTCCGAGGAGCAGGTCAGATTGAACATATTGACATGATGGATTTAGGTTTGCCTATCGGGATAGATGATGACATTACTGAGTTCATTGATTCCACTATCGTTGAGTTAGAGCCTGGTGATGGTTTGGTTCTCTATACTGATGGGATTCCCGAAGCATTCAATATAAACAAAAAACAATATGGGATGGATCGCTTCTGCCAGGTGATTAGTCAAAATTGGCAGTTTACGGCTGAAGAAATCAAGCAAGCCGTCATTGATGATGTTCGAAAATTTATTGGTCAACAAAAAGTATTTGATGATATGACTTTGGTCATACTCAAACAACAAAAAGTAATGTAGCGTTCCTTATAGGCAAATGTAATGACTGCCCTAAAGCAATATTCCAGTAATATAAACAAATAGCATCTGCCTTACTACCTCCAGATGCTATCTGATATGTGGAGAGTCTCGCTGGAGATATTGTTTTCTCTAACGACGCTATCTTGGCTGGTGTGTAAGAGTATTGTGGTTGCAAATTAGCGTATTTTATACTATATTGTTTATGGGTGCTTCGAGGAACGATCACTGCCTAACTGTGTTAAGTCATTAGTTTCGGGTATATCCCTTGAAGACATATAGAATTTTAAAAAGCCAAGGCTATTTTAACCTTGGCTTTTCGCATTGTACAACAATAAGCACTGCTAATCAGTACACCTTAGCTTCTCCTTATTAGGTAATATAGGTAATACTTATCATTTTCTTGATTCCACGAATTCATAGAAATTGCTCATCATGTTGGTGGTAAGAAGTAAATAAAGGAGAGCATTTTGCGAGAAGAGGTATAGTCATTCCAATTAATTTCCGTATGGTGCTTAATTTAGTTTGAGATTGAATTCTTTACTGAAAGAAAGACGACTTAAAATACCTCAAAATAGCCGTATGTTTTTTATTTGGAATGACTATATATGTAATTTTTACTGACTAAGGGTAAAGATCAAACCATTTCCCAAATTACAGCCTGGGTACAACCGTTCTTTTGAAGAAAGTCATTAATCAGACTATTATTGCCTCTTTCTTGATTGATCTGCAAAAGGTTTTTGCCACCATCACAACGAATTGCATGGATATCCGCACCCTTAGAAACTAAATAATCCGCAATCTTCCGTAGATTTTGATAGCAGGGATTGTTCGCATCATTGTGATGAATAATCTTCTCAAACAGCAGATAATGCAACGGTGTGCAAAGGTAATCCTTGTTCTGTGTATTAACACTAGCACCATTGCTAACAAGGAATTTTATTTTATCGAAAGAGCGGTTTTGTTGGTCAACATTCCAGGTATCTAATCTATAGATAAGTTCACTAATTAGTGAAGAATAATTATTGCCTTCTGGAAGACGAACATTCACATCACCACCGCTAGAAAATTTATCTCCGCTAAGTGCCGATCTCATCGCAAAGTTAACATTTGTATCATTATTAAGGGTTGCATCAATGAGTTTTTGGGAATTATCTCTGTTAAATGTATAGTACTCGCCTCCCTGTTTCTCTAAAAAATCGGCCATTTTCAACAAAGGAATTTTTCTTCCTTCAGTATATTGCTGACCCTGGGGAGTATAAATAGTCGGATCAGCGTATATTCCTTCGGCTTTTAATATTTGGCACAGATTTAAATTTTTCCAAGACGAGGCATTAATCTTCGCATCTTTCGCGATCGCTTTTTCAATCGTTTTCATCAGGCCAGCAGTACCTGCGATATCATAAACAGTCCTATAGTTACCATTCTCATCTTGAAACTGTCTGATCTCCAATACCAATTTTTGGAAGGCAGTCTCTCCATCGGCAGCATAGATATTAGAGTCAGCCCCATTATCAAGCAGCAAATTTGCTAAATAGTAAGCATCTTCACGATCATTACGACTCGTGATCGCCGCATGAAGGGGAGTCATTGCCCAATGATTACACCGAGCGTTAACATCTGCTCCATTTTCAATCAGTAGCTTGGCAACTTCTATATGACCACAATTAGCTGCTGCACCACTTGGCATACAAAAAGCCGCTTCATGAAGGGGTGATGTATTTGTATACCAATTTGAGTGCATATTTACATTGGCACCATCATTGATTGCACGACGTGCCTTGTCGAGATTTCCTTCTTTCGCTGCGTAGAAAAGATCTATACTTGCTTGTCGATTACTCATTTGTACTAATTAATTTGTGTGTTTCGAACAGGTTGTAGTAGGTATGATTTACTAGTAATTAGTAAAGTCAGTGATTATATTAATAGAGCTTTAGGGGTTAAAAGAGGTCTTCCCTACAAGCTCTATTAAGTAATCAAATTAATTTAAAACTGGAACTTGAAATACCATCGTATTGATGTCAATGGCAATATCCTCTGGATTTGCCAATCCCCATTGGATCGTTTCGTCGTATTGTTCCCTTTGTTTGCTGAAGTCTAATGATTCATAGCCAGTCACATCGGGGCTGCAATAAAAAATCTCTTTTGCTAACTTCTGATCGCGGTTGTACTCCACCATTTTTCTAAGAAAGAGCTGAGTCCCAGCAGCCATAAACGCTCCCACGTCAAATTCGTCTTCTTCATCGTTCAATAAATACTGTTGCACAGCTGGTTCTGGAGCTTCTTGATCTTCACTGGGAACATAGTTAGGAGAAATTATGTAAATCTTGTCAAATTGCTGGTTGTAGACATCAAAAAACTCTTCAAATCTGCCAAAAGCACCATCAAAACTCGCACCACCATCGATGAATGGAGCGGGAAATAGACCCGAGACTCCCATCCCTATGTATACGCTGTTGCCCAGACTGCCTTTCCGGTAGAGATTACTGGAAGGAAAACTTTTTGGAATAGCAGTGGAGCACATCAGTGCAGAAACTACTTCGATATTAGGATGATGCTCCTTGATCTTTGAGTAAGGTCTTCGATCATTTTTAGGATAAGGGTTAGGCAATTTTTGACCAACGTCCTCTATATTTGTAATCCAACAAGGTACCATACGTTTTATGAATTCTTCAGATTCAGGGTCAGCGTCAGCGTCAAATTCTGGACTGGTGGTAATAATTGCACTATCAAAAGAAAGATCTTTCAGATACTTCAATCCGTTATCTCCTGACACTCCAGTTAAAAGCTCCTTAAGAGGTGTGGTGTCATGGGGAAGCTTCTCGTTTTCCAGGTAAATATTTTCTGTTTTAAGAGGAAATAAAATATCTTCCTTAAATTGTTTCCAGGTAAGATTCGTTTCCTCAGAGAAAGCGATATTAGTCATGAAGGTCATTAATGCGCCTGAACTAAGACCCGCGATAAATGTTACGTCCTCTTGGAAGTTCAGACCCATGCCGGGAAGATCTTCCCCGTTACCCATGAGTAAATCCAAAATAGCAACTTCCTGAGAAATGTAGGATGCTGCTCCGTTAAAGATGATTCCAGTTCGTGTTGTCATAATTACTGTACAGTTTAAAAGCGTACTTGATAATTCGAAAGCAAGTATAGAGTTTAAAAATAGTACTTAGCAATATTACATGCATATTTTTTAGCTTTTCTTAAGTATTAGTTTTATAGTCGAATCTAGAATCTCCGGCCTATCTGCCACATGTAACGAGTAAAAGTCATAGGCAGAAGATAATCCTCGACTCTAACTAAATCAATCTTTCTTAGGAAAACCATTTTTTTGTTAGAGATGGGGAATATTAATAATCAAAGATGTATCTCTACAAAGATATGAAATTATGGCTCTCCAATTTTTATAACAAGGGAGCAGATAACAAATCGGGAAGAAAATACTTTTCCTGGTTCCTCGTTTTCTTGTTCTCCATTCCTTATGCAAAGCTGTATCCTTTAGGACGTTCCTGAAAATTAATGTTTGCCCTCATAGGTTATAAAAATCTAAGTCTAATCCATGAAAGTACCAATTCAGAAGTATATCGAGGTCTTCGAGAAAGCGACAATCAGTCAGTTGTCTTAAAAATACTCAAGCAGAATTACGGCAAACCATCTAAATTAACTAAATATAAGCAAGAATTTGAAATATTGAGTTCTTTAGATACAGAAGGAGTCATCAAAGCCCATAGCTTAGAAAACTATCAAAGAACAGCGATCATTATTCTCGAAGACTTTGCCGCCGATTCCCTCAAAAAAAGGCTCGTAGAAACTCAATTTTCCCTCAAGGAATTTCTCAATATTGCGCTGCTGATTGTCAATAGTTTAGGAAATATTCACGATCGCAATATCATCCATAAAGATATCAACCCCGCCAATCTCCTCTTCAACCCCAAAACAGGAGAATTAAAAATAATTGACTTTGGGATTGCCACCGCCTTAACCCAAGAAAATCCCAGCCTGAAAAACATTAATATCCTTGAAGGAACCCTCGCCTATATCTCACCCGAACAAACAGGCAGAATGAATTGTAGCTTGGACTATCGCACTGATTACTATTCCCTCGGAGTAACATTTTACGAACTCCTAACCCAACAACTCCCCTTCACCAACCAAGATCCCCTCGAACTAATTCATTGTCACCTCGCCAAACAACCTCTACCGCCCCATCAACTCGACTCTAAGATTCCCCCCCTACTCTCTGAGATCGTGATGAAATTAATGGCCAAAACTGCCGAATCACGATATCAAAGTAGTTATGGCATCAGGGTAGATCTCCAAGAATGCCTCAGACAATTAACCTTGAGCGGTAATATTCAGGAATTTCCCCTCGCCACTCAAGACATCATCAGTAAATTTAAAATTCCCCAAAAACTCTATGGCAGAGATGCTGAAATTACTCATTTACTAGCATCTTTTAACCGAATATCCCAGCTTTCCAACCAAGATTCAGAAACCACAGCCACCAGTGAATTGACGCTAATTGATGGCTACTCTGGAGTTGGCAAAACAGCATTAGTCAAGGAAATTTATAAACCACTCTCCGAAAAACGAGGTTACTTCATCTCAGGAAAATTCGATCAATTACAACGCAACATTCCCTATTCCGCGATCGTCAGTGCCTTTAGTGAATTAATCCAACAATTACTTAGTGAGAACATCGCCCAACTAGAACAATGGCGTCATAAACTATTAAATAATCTAGGGATTAACGCTCAGATTATGATCGAGGTGATTCCCGAACTAGAACTAATTATTGGTCAACAACCAGAAACCTCAATTTTAGGCTCAATAGAATCCCAAAACCGTTTCAATCTAGTCTTCCAAAGCTTAGTCACAGCATTTTGCGACCCAGAGCATCCCTTGGTAATTTTCCTTGATGATCTCCAATGGGCAGATATTGCTAGTCTCAAATTTATTGAATTGATCCTCAGCCAGCAAAATACCCAACATTTATTGCTAATTGGAGCCTATCGCAACAACGAAGTGAGTGAGACTCATCCTCTGATGGAAATTATAGAAAACTTGAATCAGAGCAAAGTCAAGATCAATCGTATTAACTTAAAACCTTTAGAAGTTACTTCGGTGACGCAACTAATTGCCGATACTCTACATCGCGATCGCCAATCGGTGATGCCCCTAGCAGAATTAGTTTTCAGCAAAACCCATGGCAATCCTTTTTTTGTCAACCAATTTCTCAAAACCCTCCATCGAGAAAATCTCTTAGTTTTTCAGACTCCTCAATCTTCTAGTCAGAAAGTTGGCTGGCAATGGGATATTGACCAAATTACAGCTTTGAATATCACCGATAATGTAGTCGAATTAACCTTAGCTCAACTCAAAAAACTACCTCCAGCAACCCAAAATCTTTTGTTAATCGCTGCGGCTATTGGCTCAGAATTTAGCCTTAAAACCCTTTCGATTATTTGTGAGAGACCAGCCCCAGAGATTTTTGTCGAATTAAAAAATCTTCTTAATTCAGGATTAATTATCGCCCTCTCTAAATTAGATGAAAACTTATTAATTCAAAACTATAAGTTTGCCCACGATCGCATTCAACAAGCAGCCTACGTATTAGCAGATGAGAAGGAAAAACAATCGATTCACCTGAAAATTGGTCGTTTATTACTTCAAGACAAAACCGAAGAAGAGCTTGGTGAGCAAATATTTGCCATTATCGAACAACTCAATCGGGGAATTAACTTAATTGAAGACGTTTTAGAAAAAACACTATTAGCAATACTCAATCTAACAGCTGCTGAGAAAGCCAAAGCTGCCACAGCCTATGAAGCTGCCCGAGAATATCTTAAAATTGCTCACGAATTACTCCCCAGTGACAGTTGGCAAACTGATTATGAATTAACCCTAAATATCTATACCAAAACTGTTGAAGTTGCCTATCTTAGAGGTGATTTTGCTTGCATGGAACAAATGGCCGAGATAGTTTTGGCTCAAACCTCCAATCTTCTAGATAAAGTTCGAGTTTATGAAATTCAAATTGAAGCCTATATCGCACAAAATCAGAATCTTGAAGCAATCCAAACTGCTTTACCAATTTTGCAACTTTTAGGTGTAATCTTACCGACAAATCCCACAGAATCAGATGTTAAAGCCGAATTTCAGCAAACTCAAAGTAATCTGCAAGCTCACGCGATCGCGAATCTAAGCAACTTACCTGTCATGAGCGATCGCTCTACTTTAGCAGCAGTTGCAATCATGAAAAGCATTGTTCCTAGCGCGTACATCGCTGCACCGACTCTATTCCCGCTGATTATTTTTAAACAAATCAACTTATTTCTCAACTATGGCAACACTTCTCTATCAGCTGTTGCCTATGTATTTTACGGTTTAATTGTCTGCAGTATGGCCGATGATATTGGCCAAGGTTATTCTTTCGGGCAATTAGCCCTGGAAATTTCAGAACGCTTTGGTGCCCAAGAACTCTATGCCAATATCGTTGCTGTTTTATATGCCACAATTCAACATTGGAAAGAATCTCTGCGTAAATCTCTAGAACCACTCAAGTTTTCCTATCAAAGAGGATTGGAAACTGGGGATTTATATCATGGCACCACTAGTTCATATCTCTATGCTTTTCATGCTGTTTTCAGTGGTCAAGAACTGACGACATTAGCTTCAGAAGTACAGGGTTACAATGACGCTTGTCGTAAATTTAAGCAAGATATTACGCTCAACTACAATCAAATTTATGCTCAGCTCATTTTCAATTTAGTAGAAATCAAGGAAAAGCCCGATCTCCTAAGAGGCAAAGCCTATGACGAGGAGAAGATGTTGCCTTTTCATCTTCAGGCCAATGATCGTTATGCCCTTTGTGCTTTATATGTGAATAAGCTTTATTTAGCTTTACTCTTTGGAGAGACAAAAAATGCTGTGGATCAGGCTAATCAGGCAATTAACTATCTGGATGGAGCTACATCTACTTTGCTCTTTCCCTTGTTTTATTTCTATGATTCCCTAGCTCAGTTGGCGATTTATGAGTTTAGTTGCCAATTACAGCAAGAGCAAATTCGAGAGCGGGTCAGGTTAAATCAGTCGAAAATGGAACATTGGTCTAAATATGCCCCGATGAATTATCTGCACAAATTTCATTTGGTGGCGGCCGAGTGGCATCGGGTTCAGGGTGATTATCTTCAGGCCATAGATTGTTATGAGCTGGCGATCGCGAAAGCTCAAGAGCAACAGTTTCTCAATGACGAAGCTTTAGCCACTGAATTGGCGGGCAAGTTTTATTTGGCTTGGGGGAAACAGAAGATTGCCCAAACCTATCTTAATGATGCTTATTACATTTATCTGCATTGGGGCGCTAAGGCCAAGGCAAAGCATTTGGTTCAAACCTATGGGCGGTTTATCACTAGAGCCTCACCAACGACAACCGGAACTTATGTGCCCGAACAAATCACAGTTGGTTTTGATGTAACAACAGATAGTGAGTCCAGGTATTCCTTGGATTTAGCTACGGTTATGAAGGCTTCTCAAGCGATTTCTGAGGAAATTTTACTGGAGAAGTTATTAGCTAACTTGATGAAGATTTTGATTGAGAATGCTGGTGCTGAAAGTGGTTACCTAATTCTGAACTCCGATGCAGGATTACATATTGAAGCTGAAGGTTATTTTAATTCTTCAACAATCAATGTTCTACAATCGATTCCCCTAGAAGACAATTTGTTATTACCATTTTGTCTAATTCAATATGTGGCTAGAACTTTGGAAAATGTAGTTTTAAGTAACGCTTCTCTAGAGGGGAATTTTATTCATGATTTTTATATTCAATCTATTGAAGCTAAATCTATTTTGTGTTTTCCCATTTTGACTCAGGGACAATTAGTTGGAATTGTTTATTTGGAAAATAATCTGGTTACTGGAGCATTTAGTCCTGACAGATTAGAAGTACTTAATGTTCTTTCTGCCCAAGCAGCGATCTCCATTCAGAATGCTCGTCTCTATCAAACTTTGGAGGATAAGGTCACAGAAAGAACTGCTCAACTAGCTAGTGCTAATCAGGAAATTAGCACCCTTAATGCCAAACTGAAGCGAGAAAATCTCCGTATGGGTTCTGAATTGGACGTTGCGCGTCAAATACAACAAATGGTGTTACCTAAACCAGAAGAACTCGAAGCGATAGAAGGAATTGATCTTATTGGCTATATGGCTTCTGCCTATGAGGTGGGAGGCGACTATTATGATGTGTTGCAGAGTGATGGGTTAATCACCATAGGAATTGGGGATGTGACGGGGCATGGTCTAGAAAGTGGCATTGTGATGTTGATGACCCAAACTGCGGTGCGAACCCTCCAAGAAATGAAAGAAAGCGATCCCATAAGATTTCTGGATACTCTTAATCGAACGATCTACCACAATGTAAAACGCATGAATTCGGATAAGAACTTGACTTTAGGTCTTATTCACTACTTCCAGGGCAAAGTGATTATTAGTGGGCAACATGAAGAAACTCTTTTAGTTCGAGGCTTAGGCTATATTGAGCGCATTGACACGATGGATTTAGGTTTACCGATCGGCATGGATGATGACATTGCTGATTTTATTGATTACACGATCGTTGAATTAGAGCCTGGTGATGGTTTAGTTCTTTATACTGATGGTATTACTGAAGCTTTCAATCTAGAGAAAGAACAATATGGTATGGATAGATTGTGCCAGGTGATTAGTCAAAATTGGCAACTGACAGCTGAGGAAATTAAGCAAGCAATCATTGATGATGTGCAAACATTTATCGGCGAACAAAAGGTATTCGATGATATGACTTTGGTGATATTAAAACAACATTGATTTATAAGTAATAATTTTTAATTATATTGGGGAATACTAGAGACCATAAAATTCAGCAACCAGTGATTGATGATGTTACTTTGATCATACAGAACCAGTAACAAATTTAATTTAAGAGGTTCAAAATATGCCCAAAGTATTTGGGGAATTCTTCGATGTATTGCCTTACGTACGAGATTCTTTAGAAATTAACTTTACACCTACGACTCATCCTGTCAGGCAACGATGGTCGACTAATCGTTTATCTGCTCAATTTATTGCTGATTATTTCTCAGCTTTTTTGCCTATAGATGATAGTCTGCCTGACAGCGATCGCCGACTGAAGGAAGCCAGAGGAGCTGTTAGCTATGTGGCTAATGAGTTATTAGAAAATGCAATGAAATTTAACTATTCAGAGAGTAAGTTGAAAGTTAAATTTGCAATTTATTTTTTAGAAAAGAGATCAGAAGAAGATTCGGGAATTACAGTTGTTCTTTTGGCAACTAATAGTCTCAGCGCCGTTGCCCAAGAAAAATTTCAAGCTTTTTTAGTTGAGCTATTTGCTGGTGATCCTGAGATACTATATATTACCCAAGTTGAAAAAAGTTTGTCAGAAGAGAATGCTCAATCATCTGGATTGGGTTTTTTAACGATGATTAATGATTATTCCGCTAAACTGGGTTGGAAATTTGAAAAAGTCAGTGTTGAACCTGAGGTTTTAACAGTAACTACGATGGTACAAATAAAGGTATAGGATAAACCAAGAATCGATATTTGATGTCAAGCCAGGGAAAAAATAATTCGAGGAAAATGGGGAAAATTATGGCAATAGAAGAAATTAAAGACCAAGATTACACAGTAAAATATGATTCGGATTCCAATATAGTTGATTTTATCGGTTTGTTGAGTTTACAAGGACCGAAAGAATATGCTCCCATAACTGGACTATTAAATAAAATTGTTGAGAGTCAACCAGAAAAAATGACTTTAAACTTGAAAGAATTATCATTTCTTAATAGTTCTGGGATTAGTATGTTATCTAAATTTGTTTTGGGATTGCGCAAAAAAAAAGCCATTCAATTAGTGATCTTAGGCTCAAATGAAATGCCTTGGCAAAGTAAATCATTAAAAAATTTACAGAAGTTTTTGCCCAGTTTGAAGCTGGAGATTGATTAGGACGTGAAAACACCGAGGAAGGTACTTTTTTTTTATTGACCGCCCTAGTACTTTTATCTTAAATTTTACAATTTTCGAGGCAATTCAAAATATGTTGGAACGACTTCTGCCTTTTGAGAGTAATAGTAATGCTTTTATCTTCAGTAGCTTACTCATTGCGGCTATTGGAACAATCTTATTATATATAGTTCTATTTTACTTATTGCGATCTCTGTTTCGCCAGTTTGAGAAAGATATCGCCCTAGTCACTCTCAATGTTTCTGCTTATCCTGCCCTAGCTATTTTTTTGTTATTAGCTCTTAAAATAACGTTTAGCCATTTAGGCGCGATCGAGATAGTTGAAAGAATTGAAGATCTCTTAACAGCTGTACTGATCATTATCTTGAGTTATTGGCTAATTCAGCTATTAAATCAAGTTGTCATCTACTATCTTCGGGAATACACTCAACAAACCGAGGTTATGTGGGACGATGTATTATTGCCCTTGATTGAGGCGGTTTCTCCCGTGATTATCATTATTATGAGTGGGGGATTTGTTCTGCGCTCCTTTGGGGTGGATCTCACAGGAATTTGGGTCACCTTAGGAGGAGCAACTTTCATTATCGGTTTTGCAGTTAAAGATATTCTCGCTAACTTTTTTAGTGGCATCGTGCTATTGATCGATACTCCATTTCAATTTGGCGATGTACTTTGCCTAGAAGATGGTTCTTTGGGAATGCTCAAAAAAATTGGCGTTAGGGTGACACAACTATATATGTTTCATCGTCATTGTGATATTTACATTCCTAATAGCAATTTACAAAGTCAAAATATTACCAATCTTAGTCGTCCCACTTCTTACTATTACTATTCGACCTCTATTGAAATTCCTGTATCCTGGGATCTCGATCACGCTAAGATCATTATGGAAAAAATAATCTTGGCTAATCCCGATACTTTAGGGGATATTGATTCTAAACTACAATTCATTGATGACTTTTATCAAGATGGATTAGCCGGAGTTCATTTGCAACAGCAAGAAATTGGCAAACTAAGATTACTAGCCGAGCAAGAAGTAAACTTTAAACTAGAAGAAATTTCAGCTTTCTTAGAATCACTTGTCTTAACAATTAAATTTGCCGAAAAAGGTGGCTTAAATGCCGAAGAAATTACCAATATTCAACGAGAATATCTAGAAATCTTACTTTTGATGGGATTTAAAGTTGTCGGCAATAGTGAAGACAATAACTCAGGGACTAACTTACAAGAAACCAAGGCAGAAGACAGCTTAATCGAATTAGTCAGAGAATGGTATCGAGCATCTTTAAAAGATCCCAACTTACTCGATGACGACCAATATATTCTTTCTGAACAATGGGAACGCAAGATTAATCTCTTAAGCAAAAGAGTCAATAAATTATGGCAAACTATTTCTAATCCTCAACGAGAGGAAACGAGAATAGATGATTACGTTTTGGAATTGATTCAATGGTTAAAAGAAAGATTTAAACAACTAAAAAGTCAATGGCAGCAACCTCAGGTAAAAATGAGAGCACTTAGCCATGATGAAGGTTCAGTATATGTTGAGTTTGAACTGAACTTCTACGTTGATGATATTAGGTTAGAAGATGGGAAACGAGGTAGTCGTCTCGGTAGTCAAATTTATCAAGAGATCATGCGTTATTTTAAAGAAAAATACCCTAGTTGGAACATACCAGAAGAGCCAAAAAGTTCATTACAATTAGAAGCTATTTCTGAAACTCAAGAGAATCTAAAAGTTAGTATCGAAAAAAATTGAATGGATAGACAATAAGCTGCTTATCCTATGTATTTTTTGCTTCAATACTATAATTCTGACAGCCCATTTGATAGAAAATAATTGCGATTTCCCATTCTTGTTTTCTAACATGAGCTTCTGCTAGACGGAAAAGAATTTCTGAATTATTAGGCTGTAGTTCGAGAGCTTGATAATATAGAGGTAAATAATCGGGGTTAATTTCAATTCCTTTTTGGTAGCATTGCCATGCTTCTTCTAGCATTAATGATTTATTTTTCAACTGTTGATTGTTGGCTTGTTTAGTTAGTAGATCACCTAATCTGGCATAGCTATAATAATCAGCATTTAGATTTACGAAAATACGATAGTTTTCAATGGCTGCTGTGAGACAATTTTGTTGTTCCAAAGAAGTTGCTAAATGATAATATGACCAAGAATAATTTGGATTAAGAAGAATTGCTTTTTGGGCGATTATAGTTGCCCATGACCATTGCTGAAGTTGAACTAAAGCCATTGTTAAATAATGATGTGCCCAAAAGTCATTGGGATGATGTCTAATGCTAATCTCAAAATATTTTGCAGCTTTTAACCATTGTTTCTTTGCTAGAAAAGCTTCTCCTATTTGAGTGTATAAAATCTCTTGTTCGGGTTTGATTGTTGCTAGTTGCTCATAGCATAGGTCTGCTTCTGAAAATTTTTCTAAGGTGACTAACGCTTTGCCTAAATGATAGTAAGTTTCGGGGAAATTGGGATTGAGTTTTAAAGTATAGTAATGAGCTGCGATCGCTTCTAAAAATTGTTCGGCGGCAAGTAAAGCAATGCCTAAATAAAAATAAGCTTTCCAGGCATTAGGATCAAGCTTAATTGCCCTGCGATAACAATCAATGGCCTCGGAAGTTTTCTGCTGCTGGAAAAATATTTGACCTAGCTGACAATACTCTTCTGGAGTTGCAATAGTTGGCTCGAACTTTAATGCTAAGCCCCAATGTCTTAACATTAGCTCTTTTTTGCCTAATCTTTTATAGACCCGAGATAGGTTACGATGAGCAACGGCTAATTCAGGGGCGGTCTCACTTTTAGCGAGGCGCTTCGCGATTGCGATCGCTTTTTCATAATAAACAATAGCTAATTCTCTTTCTTCAAGCCTAAAAAAAATTCCTCCCAAATTTACATAAACTGCAACTAAATGAGGATTAATAGTTAAAGCCTTAGCATAATAACCGATCGCTTCTTCCAATTTACCTATTTGTTGCAGACTATCACCCCAAATCTTATAAGCTTCTGCTATTTGAGGATTAAGATTTAAAGCTGATTTACAAGCATCAATAGCCTGTGACCATTCACCTTTTTTTTTTAACAATTTTGCTTGGTGAAGATAAATGCAAGCATTATCAGAATAGTCAAATATAGCCATTATTCCCTATAAGTCCAAACGCCTGATGTGAATTAAAAAAAGCAAAACACCTTGATTCTTCAGTTAAGCTGTTTAATAGTTAAAAAACTCCGATTCTGAAGCTTAAAGCTTAGAGCTAAAAACTATACACTCATTTAAGATGATGAATTTACACCAGGCATATATCCATCAATTTATAATCGCTTTAGAGGAATTTGTAATTGATGTGGACGACGTTCTGGCTTGTCAAAAGGAGTGCCATCAACATGTTTAGCACCCATGAACAATAAACCATGACTGAAAAATATCAAGTCATAGTCTGTCGCTATTTGTCCTTCAGACAAGTTGAATAGAGGAAAGGCTTTTTTAAGAAAATCTGTCTTCTTATCTACTTCAAAAGGCTCGATATTATCAGGTCTTCCTTGATTGAGCATCTCTGCCGCTTGTGGATGATTAGGTGTAACAGCAAAACCATCTGTCAATACATAATCTATATTCCATGCACCTTCCGCAACTGGATGAGGATCGCCCCAATTTAAACTACCCTTAAACTCAAAGTCCATTAAGGGAGCTTGACCACAATTGTCTGCATACATGTAGATGACACCAGTAAATTTATCATCTTCTTTATAGGTGAAATGTCTTTTTAGATAAGTAGGAGTGATTATTCCACTGCCTGTCCGGTCTTCTGTTGGTCGAAGTTCAACAGTCAAACTCCCCCAACTTCCAACCGCATATTTTTTTACTTCTTCTAAGGTTTTTGGTTGTTCTAACATTAAATTAACTCCTTTAAATAATCTAAAATAATTCACTAAACATAGATAGCTTCTCGTACAAAAATACTTTGTTATGCATTTCTTTTTCTAAACTTCAACAACAACCAGATAGAAATAAGATTTGGCAGCAAAAACATAATAAATGATTGAATAACACCTGTTGTATCAACAATTACGCCTGATTGTAAACCAGCAACCAAATCCATGATATCCATGCTTAATCTAACAAGTAAGGCTGTCATAATAGAACTAAAAGTTCTAAATACCCAAATTCCCACTATCATGGCGACTAAAATAGCTAAATATCTACCAGCCGAATTAAGCATGATGAAGTCACTCGCGCCACCCGTATCAATCCCAAACTTTTCCATCATGCCGTTTCCATCTAGGTAATTATAGATACTAAAGCAAAATGTCCATAACGTTAAATAAGCTGGAAGTATAAACCACCAAAAAGGCAATTTAAATTTAAAGTTGGCATTGGTTTTCATTTTGCATCCTCAATTACAATTTTTTTTATGACGTCATTCGAGGGAAAGCGCATTTAAGTACAGGGAAATTCTACAATGCTTAGAGACTTAGGCTTGTAAAGATTCTATTCTTAAAAATGTCAATTTATTACGTCTTATTACTTCCTAAAGAACGAGGTTTCAAACCATAAAAAAATAGGAAAATTTTTAATAACTTTCCTATTTATAAGTAAATAATCTATAAGTTACAGCTAGATTACAGCTTCAAAGGCAACCCCTTCATCAACAAAGGTATCAGCAAAATTAGTCTGAATATTTGCCAA
>JBCCYD010000054.1:0-21051 GCA_039190385.1 Cyanobacteria bacterium P01_F01_bin.143
AAACTTGGGATATTTGAATAATCCTTAACTAATATTTTATTAGATAATAACTCTTTAATTATTAAATTTAAGGTCTCGCGATCGCGTATCCGACAAAGAAGACAATTAGAACGCGAACTAGCCATCAATTCTAAACCAGAAATAGCCCCTAACTCTTTAACTAAAAACTCTCTTTCTCTGACTACTTGCTCGCAAGCATGATGAAAATCAGTTGTATATTTATTAATGACTTGCAAATAATACTCCGCGATCGCGTTTAAATTACTAAAAGTATCAGAATCCCGAATATTTTGTACCAAAGCAAGATCTCCAGATACGGCTACAGATAATCTCAAACCAGGAATTCCATAGGCAATATCCAAACTCTTAAGAACAATTAAATTTTTATTTGCTTGTAAAGTATCTAAATCAACTATACTATGCTCTTCTGAACCATCGACAAAACATACTAAAGATTCATCCAAGATTAGTGTCACACCCAAACCTCTTAATCTCTCTAGCAATATTAGCAAATCTGATTTACTAATAAAGTGACCATTAATCTTATTAGGATTAACTAATAATAAATTGCTAATTTTATTCTCACGACAAAACTCAACAATCTCATCTATCTCATAAGTTAAAGTTTCATCTTTCAGACAAGAATAAACAATTTTTTGTTTTTCATTATCCCAATCAAAATAAGCATCATGATCCGAACAAAATATTCCCGTCATTCCAGGTATTTTAGACATGATCATCTGAACAATCTTACTATAATCATGATTAAGGATTAAATATTCTACAGGACATTTAAATAAGCGAGATACTAATGAAGCTTGGGTCTCAAATCCCGAAGGATATTGGGAGATTATTTTTGGCAAAATCGACCTAGTTTCTTCGATGATACTTACACAAGGAAAATAAGGATTAATTAAACTAGAAAAATCTTTAATCTTGGGAAATCGCCAATAACCTCCCGAACGATTTTGCAAACTTAAAAACTTACTCTCAGGGTCGGAAAATAAAGTTTGAGCAATATCTAAATCTTGAGTATCATCAATTTCATACCAAAGTTTCTCCTCAACTGATAAACCCCAAATTTGCTGGGGCTTAATCGAGATCGCAATCCTAAAAACTTCTTCGTAATAATCATTTTTTCCCTGAAGATTCATATAAGTAAATAGTAAAGGAATAAATATTTCCCGACTAAATCTTTGGGATAATTTATAAATATTGACAGTTTTAAAATATTGCTCCAAATTAACCCATTGAAAATCCTTACGACCAATAAAATTCTTAATATAACCCAACTCATCTAAAATAGTAACTGTTCCATCCATCCAATGCTCATATTTGGCAACAACTGCTAAATTTTCTGCTGGAGAATTAATACAGTCTAAAATAATATTCTCATCAAAAATCAAATCACTTTCGAGCAAAATAGTGTCAGCTTGCTGAAGATATTCTCCAGCCAAATAAACAGAATAAATATTATTACTCTGAGCGTAAATCTCATTCTCTATATATTCAATCGGAATTCCTTGGTAATTATTACCTAAAAATTCTTGGACTTCTGCTCCACCATGTCCAATTACGATCGCGATGCGTTCTATCTTAGCTGAGACTAAAGAATCAAGCATATATTCAATGATTCGCCGACCATTGAACTCGACCATACATTTGGTTGATTTTTCCGTTAGCTTACCCAGTCTTTTGCCAAATCCCGCAGCTAAAATTAATGCTTGCATAATTGTATTAAATATAGTTATAAAGTCTATCCTTGCTCCTCCGCCCCTCTGCTCCTCTGCTCCCCGCTCCCTTGCAGCTTAACAAGAAAACTAAAGGCAAAATAGCTTATTCCTGCTCCAGTAAGGCTGCTACTTCTGATTCTGACATTTGTTCAATATCTGCTAACAAATCTGCCAAATTTTCAGCATCTGAATCTGGGAATATTTCCTCTAATAAAGCTGAAGTAATTTGAGTAATTTTATCTCCAGAAATCAACTGAGTCATTGGTAATTTAACACCTAAATCAGCAGAAATACGATTAGTTAACTCGATCGCCATCAGAGAATCTAAACCCAAACTACTCAGAGATTGTGTTACATCCAAAGTCGCAGCAGCTAAACCCATAATTCTGGCAGTTTGTTCTTTAAGGTAAGCTTCTAATAATAGCTCTTGATCCTCTGGTGAGGCTGCTTGAAGTTGTTCTACAGATAAGCTTGGTGGAGATTTTTGGCTTTTGTACGAATAATTAGGTGCAGTTTTAAAATTAGCGAGTAAAGGAATATCACGATGATTACTCATATAGGATTGCCATAGATCCCAATTAATCTGCATCGCACCAACTTGAGATGAGTTTTGCTCCAAAAGCTGCTCTAAAACGAGTAAACCTTGTCCTGGATTGATGGGAGTAATCCCCTGTGTTTGCAAACGGCTGGTATGAGATTTTTCTAGCCGAGCTGCCATTCCCACTTCTGCCCAAGGCCCCCAATTAATGCTCAAACCTGGCAAACCAATACTACGACGATAATGAGCTAAAGCATCCATAAAAGCATTTGCCGCTGCATAATTTCCTTGACCTGGAGAACCGATCGCTGAAGCCATAGAAGAGAAACAAACAAAAAAGTCTAAGGGCAAATTTTGCGTTAACTTATGGAGCAGCCAAGAACCTTGAACTTTGGGCGACATAACTTTAGTAAAGCTCTGCCAACTCATTTGTTGTAACAAGGAATCTTCTAGAATCCCCGCAGCATGAACGACTCCTCGTAAAGGCGGTAAAGATATTTGAATCTCGTCCAGAATTTTTGAGAGATCTTGCTCTTGGGAAATATCTCCCGCGATCGCGATCGCGTTAATTCCCTTTTGCTGCCACTCGTCTAGAATTTCCTGAACTTTCGTTGATGGTTGTTTTCGCCCTATCAAAACAATATGTTTCGCGCCCTGATCAATCATCCATTCCGCGACTTGTAATCCTAATGCTCCTAAACCCCCTGTAATTAAATAGCTGGCTTCAGATTGTACTGTAACTGGTTGAGTGGTCTCAAAAGCTTGGTGTCGTGTTAATCTGGCAACATAGCGAATTTGGTCGCGATAGGCAATTTGGTCTTCTGAGGTAGGAGCTAAAAGTTCAGGGATTAAAGTCTTTGCTGCCTGTTCAAGGTTTAAATTCGGATCTAAATCAATACATCGACATTGTAATTCTGGATGTTCAAAAGCAATGACTTTACCTAATCCCCAAAGAGTTGCTTGTTGAAATTGGCGTGGCGAATAATCATTGTTAATCGCTTGTGTACCTTGGGTAACTAGCCATAAAGGTATTTTATTCTGAGGTGATTCGGCGATCGCTTGCACTAAATGTAAAACATTACCCACTCCTAATTCCTGCGCCTTGGTTAATTCTTCTAACGAGTTAGCTGGGTTAACTGTTGCTTGCAAACTCCAAAGATGGATAATTCCCTGAATTGAATCATGATGTTGGGATATTTCCGTGAGTAATTGTTGAATATCTGGTTTACTCGTAGGATTTACTTGATAACTTTGAGCGTCTAACTGCTGATAATCATTTCCTGGGGTAACCAAAAGACAATTGTGTCCCTGTTTTTGGAGAGATGGGGCAAATTTTTGTGCGATCGCAAGATTAGGAGTAAATAATAACCAAGTCCCAGGCTCGGAGCTGGGAGGAGCATCCGCGATCGCTTGAGCTTGCCAATTCACTTCATAGAGCCATTTACTAATATCTGATTTTAGATGACGTAATAAGACTTGGCGATCAGTCGCGATCGCGGTTAAACCTTCCAATTTTGCGACCATTCCCGCTTCATCCCAAAGCGTAACTTCCCCTGTGACCGTTTGTTGATTCGTCTCTGTAATGGCGACCTGACTCCATAGATTATGAGAGTTAGAACGATATAAACTCAGACGTTTGATGCTTACTGGTAAATAGGTCTGGTCAATAGCTGTTGTTTCAAAAGCCGCAAATAAGACCTGGCAACTAGCATCTAAAAGAGCAGGATGCAGTTTATATTTAATATTTTGTTGGGCTAAAAATTCTGGTAACTTAATCTCACCCCAAGCTTGACCGTCCCCGTGCCAAAGTTGAGTAATATTTTGGAAAGTGTAACCGTAATGAATTCCCTGTTGTTCTCGATGTTGTTGGTAAAAATCTGCAACCATTATTTCTTGATCGCATTGAGTTTGCCAGTCTGCTAAATTCTGATTTTCCTGAGATATTTCCTCAGTGCCTGCTAAGATTTTGCCTTGAATATGAAGCGTAAACTTAGGTTGATTTTGTTCTAGTTTTAAACTAAAAATCTGAAATTCATAGCTTTGTTCTGCTAAGGGCTTCAAGATAAGATGAACTGTTTTAACTTCATCTTCCGATAGAATCATCGCTTGTTGAATCAAGACATCTTCTAAAACTAAGTTATCTGAATTGAGTAGCTCTGCGCCTGCGGCCAGGGCCATCTCTAAGTAAGCACTACCAGGAAGTACTACTTGATCGAAAACTCGATGGTCGGATAAATAAGTAGGTTGAGTAGCAGTAATTTGCGACTGAAATTGAATTTCTGATGGCTGACTAGGAGAGTAAAATCGTTGACCTAGTAAAGGATGAAGATATTGATTATTTGGTATTTTTATTGCTTTATTTTTTGTCTCTATCCAATACCTTTGTCTTTGGAAAGGATAGGTTGGTAAATTAAGTTTGCGTCGATGATTGTGTTTGTCAAAATTTAACCAATTAATCGTTAATCCTGCTAAGTATAATTGTCCTAAACTAGCAAGCATTTGTTGCCAATCATCTTTTTCAGGAGACAAAGAAGGTAGCCAAACACAGTTTTCTATAGTTAAAAATTGCCGTGCCATGCCGAGTAAAATTGGCTTGGAACCTATTTCTAGAAAGATGTTGCAATGTTCTTTCTGTAATTGCTCCATCACCTTGAAGAATCTAACAGGTTGCCTCACATGATTTACCCAATATTCAGGAGTGGTTATTTCCTTACCTATGCGATCGCCTGTCACATTAGAAATAAGAGGAATTTTGGGGGAAGAATAACTAATCTGTGAAGCAATTTGCGCAAACTCCTGCAACATTGGTTCCATCAAGGTCGAATGAAAAGCATGGGAAACTTGCAAAAACTTGGTTTTAATTTCTTTGGCTTCTAAGGTTTTGTTGATTTCTGCGATCGCTGAACCCACACCCGAAATAACAATACTCTCTGGCCCATTAATCGCTGCAATATTAACTTGTTCGGCATAGGGAACAATCACTTGCTGAATCTGATCTTGAGAGGCTAAAACCGCTAGCATTTTGCCCCCATCAGGTAAGGCTTGCATTAATCTTCCTCGATGAGCAATGAGTTTTAGTCCATCTTCTAAGCTGAAAACTCCTGCTACGCAAGCGGCTACATATTCTCCAACACTATGCCCTGTGACAATATCGGGTTCAATTCCCCAAGATTGCCAAAGGGTAGCTAGAGCGTATTCCAGGGCAAAGATCGCAGGCTGTGTATAGAATGTTTGGTCGATTTTTGATTGTTGCTCTTTCTGTACTTCTGGATAAAGAACTGTTAATAAAGATGCGTCCAAATATGGCTTTAAAATATCATTACATCGCTCTAAAGTTTCTCTAAATACAGGTTGCGTTTCGTATAGTTGTCGCCCCATATTAATGTACTGAGAACCTTGACCAGTAAAGAGCCAGGCAATTTTCGATTTATTGCTATTTTGATCAAGCTTTTCTTGATATATTTCCGCTACTTCTTGGTCGGCTTGAAATAAATTTAGTTTTTCCCTGAGTTCTTGTTGGTTTGCCGCAATAATTGCCAAACGATTTTCGGCAAAATGAGCGCGACCTGTATTGGCTGTAAAACAAACATCTGCGATGTCTAATTCTGGATGAGTATTTAAATGCTCCTGATAGCGCTGAGCTAAATCCCGTAAAGCCGTTTCAGTTTTCGCCGACAAAGTCAAAATATGTTGCGATCTCTTTTGGCAAATCTCTCCCTCTGCCCCTCTGCCCCTCTGCTCCTCTGCTCCCTGCCCCGACGCGCTAGCTAATCCTTTAGGGCTGCTCCCTGCCCCCTGCTCTTCCAAAATCACATGAACATTAGTCCCACTCATACCAAAGGAACTAATCCCAGCCATTCGAGATTCTTCCTCAGTTAACCAGGGTGTCGGAGAAGTCGGAATTTTGATCGGTAATTTGCCCCAATCTACCAGCGGATTAGGTTGATTGAAATGTAAATGGGGCGGAATTTCTTGATGTTGCAGTGCCAAAACAACTTTGATCAGAGAAGAAATTCCCGCAGCTGCTTCTAAATGTCCGAAATTGGTTTTAACAGAACCGACTATTAAAGGTTTTTCCAAAGAACGCTGCTCACCATAGATAGAGGCCAAAGCTTCGATTTCAATCGGATCTCCAAGAGATGTCCCTGTCCCATGAGCTTCGATATAGCTAATGCGATCGCTTGCTACTTTGGCATTTCTTAAAGCCGCTTGAATAACTTTTCTTTGTGCCATCCGATTGGGTACCGTCAAACCGCTACTAGGCCCATCATGGTTAATAGCTGAACCACGAATTAGAGCCGCGATCGAGTCTCCATCCGCGATCGCATCTGACAAACGTTTCAACACCACAACACCGCATCCTTCTCCCTGACTATAACCATTAGCCGTAGCATCAAAGGTTTTACAACGACCATCGGGAGAGAGCGCTTTGAGTTTACAGCGACCAATCGTACTAGTAGGAGATAAAATCAGATTCACGCCACCGGCTAAGGCTAAATTAGATTCTCCTAAACGCAAACTTTGACAAGCAAGATGCACCGCAACCAAGGAAGTTGAGCAAGCAGTATCTAGCTGAATATTTGGCCCTTGTAAACCTAATAAATGGGAAATACGACCGACGGCAATACTGCGATGAGTACCTAAGCCTGAGTAAGCATTCACCGATTTTTGGTTTTGATGCATACTTAATTCAGCGTAATCATCGGTACAAATACCCATAAAAACGCCTGTAGGACTATGTTTTAATTGGCTCCAAGTTTGACCCGCATTCTCCAAGGCTTCCCAACTAACTTCTAGTAATAGTCTTTGTTGCGGATCTAAATTAATCGCCTCTCTGGGAGAAATACCAAAAAACTCAGCATCAAATTGATCTACTTGGTCGATAAAGCCGCCTTCTTTAACGTAGGTTTTTCCTGGAACTTCAGGATCGCGATCGTAATAATCATCAAGATTCCAGCGACTAGAAGGGACAGGCGCGATCGCATCGATGCCATTCTGTAATAAATTCCAATAGCTGTCTGGGTCGTTAGCGCCACCGGGGAAACGACAACCCATACCCACGATCGCGATCGGTTCGGTTTTGGCTTTATTCGCAGCTTCGAGTTTTCCTCTCATTTCTCGAAGAGCTTTAAGAACTTGCTCAGAAGAAAAATTTTGTGTTGAGTTGGACATCTTAATAATCCTCCTGAAGCAAATTTTGGATTTCCGTTAATTCTGCTGCGATCGCGTCAGTAATTTCTCCCTCGGACTGAGGTTCTACTTGAGCATAGGCAAATTCTTTTTCCGGGGGCGATTCTGCTTCAGGGGCAGATTCTAGATCTTGGGTAAACATTTCTGCGATTAGGTAATTGGCTAAATCTTCGATATTAGAAACATCAAACAAAGTTGCGGCACTAATAGTAGAACCCAAATTAGAATGCAAAATATTTCTCAACTCAACTGCGGTTAAAGAATCCATACCCATTTCAAAAAATCCCATATTCTTATCAGGAATTTTTGTCTTACTAAACCCTAAGAGTTTGCCAATTTGAATTTGAATATAATCAGTCAAAAGTTGTTCTCGTTCTCTTTCTGTCGCTGCTGTTAACTCTTGGATAAATTCATTGTTTTGAGTCGCTGCTGATTTTTGGCTAACAAATTTGGCTAGCAAAGGCATCTTGACTGCCTTAGTAAGTTGTTCAACAAACTGATTCCAATTAACAGAAAACACTCCTAACTGACTTGCTTCTGCCGATAATAATTGTCCTAATAGTTCTAAACCTTTTTCTGGAGGTATGGCATTAATTCCCGTAGTTTGCCAACGAGTTTGATGTTGATTTTCTAAGCGCGCTGCCATTCCTGCTTCACCCCAAATGCCCCAATTAATGCTTAATCCTGGTAGTCCTTGATTACGGCGATCGCAAGCTAACGCATCCATAAAAGCATTTGCCGCAGCGTAATTTCCTTGTCCTGGTGAACCGATTAAAGATGAGATCGAAGAGAAACAAACGAAGAAATCTAGGTCTAAATTTTGAGTAGATTGATGTAAATTCCAACTTCCTAGTACTTTAGGATTCATCACTTTCTTAAACTGTTCCCAACTCATCTGAGTCAGCACATTATCATCAACTACCCCTGCGGCATGTATTATTCCTTTCAATTCAGGTAAAGATTGCTGAATTTCTCCTAAAACCCTAGTCACATCTTTTGCTACAGAGATATCTCCTAAACAAACTAAAATTTCCGCTCCCTTTTGTTTTAAATCTTTAATTATTTCTGTTGCTTGAAGCGATGGCTCTTTTCTTCCCATTAAGACAATTTTTTTCGCTCCCTGCTCAACCATCCATTGTGCAGTTTTTAAGCCTAACGCACCTAGTCCTCCGGTAATTAAATAGCTAGCTTCTGACTGAACAGCGATTGCTTTTTGTGTTTCTAGAATACGAGATTTTTGTCTGACCAAACGAGCTACATAACGAGCATCTTGCCGATAAGCTATCTGATTTTCTTCGTCGGAATATAATATTTCTTGAACTAAATTGGTTACTGATGAAGAATTCGCATCTAAATCTATACAACGACATTGCAACTCTGGATGTTCCAAGGCAATTACTCTTCCTAATCCCCAAAGAGGTGCTTGTTGTATTTGTAATATTTCTGTCTGATTTGCTAGGTTTTGACTTCCTTGAGTTACTAGATAAAGAGGTATAGTTAATTCTGGTTGAGTAACTAATGCTTGAACAAGATAAAGTACACTGGCTGAACCTAATTCCTGAGCTGTTGCCAATTCTTCAATTAAAGTATTTAGGCCCCAAAGATGGACTATTCCTTGTAAATCAACTTTCTTGTCTGACAATTCTTGAAATAGCTTGAAGAAATTTTCTTTATTAGTCGGATCAACTTGATAATTTTGGGCATTTAATTGTTTATATCCAGTCCCAGGATAAATAATAATATAGTCCTTATTCTGCTCGGCTAAAGCTATGGTCAACTCTTGAGATATTGAATTTTGATGGGCAAAAATTAACCAAGTTCCTGATTTATTTTGATGAATTAAATTTTGCTGTTGATTTGCTTTAGGTTGCCATTCAAGTTCATAAATCCATTGTTTTGCCGCAACTTCCGAGTAAGTAGTCAATTGTGAAAGATGATTACGGTTTAATTCTGCAAGTTCTTCTTTTGCTAAAGATTCTTGTTTTTGAGCCGTAAATAATACATAGCTAGTCAATCCTTTTCTTAGTAAACCACCTAATTGATTATAAGATTGAAAACCTGCTCGTACATTATCATCAGGATTTCTTTGATAAAGTTTATTAAGAGTTTGCTCAAAATTGGGATCGTACAGAAAATTAGCTATTTCTTGACTAACATCTATCACCCCAATAAGCTGTAAATGATTTTGTGATAAATGCTCTACCCATTCTGATTGATTAATAAAATAAGAAGAGGTTTCTTCGTGATCAATATTAAAATCTGTGTTTGCAATAAAATCAGCTAAAACCAATAATCCTTGATCTTCTAAATGTTGACCAATATTAGAAAATAAAGCTGTTTTACCTTTGATATGATGAGCAACTTCAAAACCAAACATCAAATCATAATTATCAGGAAAATCATCCTGAGAGCTATCCCGATTAAAAACTTGAATTTTTTCTTGTAGTTGAAATTTATTTACTTTACTATTGCCAAATCTTGCTTGTTCAGCAGAAATAGTGTAACCAGTAAGTTTCAAGTGAGGATGTTTTTGCGCTAAAGTAATCAAATCTGAACTATAACCACAACCAAAATCTAAAACTTTTTTACAAGAAGAGAAATCAACCTGATTAAAGCATAATTCTCGTAACTCTTCTTGTGATTCTACTGCAAGTTGCGCAAAATTTTCTTCTGTTTGTTCTGTAAATAGTTTCAGCCAGGAAAAACCAGAAACTTCTTCAGGAAAGATTCCAAAGGTAAGAAATTGTAGAGATTTTTGTTTTTCAGCTAATTGTTCTTCACTAATACTAGTTACAGAATTATAATAATCGTAAACTACATTGCCTTTAAACTGTAAATAATCTTGATGTTTATTAATTAAGATATCTAATACTTTTGGTAATAATTCCTGCTCTTCTGCTGTAAACTTCTCTGTAAGTTGTAATACTTCGGCTATCCCCTTTTGATCTCCTTTATTTATCAAATCAAGAATAGGACTATTGTTGATTTCTGAAGTTGCTTTTTGCTGTTGATTGCTAGTCTTCTCTATCCAGTAGCGTTCTCGCTCAAAGGGATAAGTTGGTAACGTAATTTTGTTACCTCGGAAATTTTGGGAAAAACTAGCCCAATCTATATCTATTCCTTGGACATACAATTGTCCTAAACTAATCAATATTTGCTGCCAATCATCTTCTTGTGGGCGTAAGGAAGGTAGCCAACTTTCTGAATTATCGGGAATAATTTGTCGTCCCATTCCGAGTAAAATCGGCTTGGAACCAATTTCGAGAAATATATTACAACCCTGCTCTGCTAAAACTTGCATACTATCGGCAAATCTTACAGGTTCTCGTACATGTCTAACCCAATATTCTGCCGTAGCAATTTCTTCAGTGATAATTTCTCCAGTCACATTAGAAACTAAAGGAATTTTGGGTTGATAATAGCTAATTTGTGAAGCAATTTGAGCAAACTCCTCTAACATTGGTTCCATCAAGGTCGAATGGAAAGCATGGGAAACTTGCAAGAATTTGGTTTTAATTCCTTCGGCTTCTAAGGTTTGATTAATTGTCGCGATCGCAGAACCCACACCCGAAATCACAATACTATCTGGCCCATTAATCGCTGCGATATTAACTTGCTCTGCATAGGGAGCAATCACTTGCTGAATCTGAGTTTCTGTGGCTAACACTGCTAGCATCTTGCCACCAGCGGGTAAGGCTTGCATTAATCTACCTCGATAGGCAATGAGTTTTAATCCATCTTCTAAGCTGAAAACCCCTGCTACACAAGCGGCTACATATTCTCCCACACTATGACCAGTAACGATATCTGGTTCAATACCCCAGGATTGCCAGAGAGTAGCCAGCGCATATTCTAGAGCAAAGATTACTGGTTGCGCATGATCAGTGATCAGTGAACAGTCATCAGTTATCAGTGAACGGTTACCAATTATCAGTGAAGATTTAGAATCTGAATTGGGATAAATAATCTCTAAAAGCGGAATTTCTAAATAGGGAGTAAGAATTTCTTGGCATTTTTCTAAAGTTTGACGGAATAGCGGCTGAGTTTGATAGAGTTCCTGCCCCATTTCCAGATATTGGGAACCTTGTCCTGTAAACAAGAAGGCTATTTTACGAGTTCTTTTTCTAATTATTTGACCCGTTACTAGCCCAAAAACTTCTCTTCCAGTCTCAAAAGCCTCCAATTTTTGCTGTAATTCTTCTGATGATTCTGTTACTACCGCCAAACGATGTTCGAAATGAGACCTTCCAGTATTAGCAGAAAAACAAATATCAGCAACGTCCAATTCTGGATTATTAGTTAAATAATTTTGATATCGTCTAACTAAATCCTGCAAAGCTGTTTCAGTTTTCGCCGACAAAGTCAAAATATGTTGCGCCCCGCGAAGCGAATTCCTGTGGGATCGCTTTTGGAAAATCGCTCCCTCTGCTCCCTTGCCCCTCTGCTCCCTTGCCCCTCTGCTCCTTGCTCCTGCTTCTTCCAAAATTACATGTGCATTGGTGCCCCCAAAGCCAAAAGAGCTAACTCCAGCTAATTTTGTTTCTGTTGTCCAAGACTGAAGTTGAGTCGGAATTTCGAGAGGGGCATTATCTAGCTTAATATAGGGATTTAATTCTTTAAAATGTAAATGAGGCGGAATCTGTTGATGTTGCAGCGACAATATTACTTTAATTAATCCTGCAATACCTGCGGCAGCTTCGGTATGACCGATATTTGTCTTGACCGAACCAATCCAACAAGTTTGCTCCTGGGAACGCCCTTCTATTAAAACTTCTTTTAGCGATCTCACTTCAATGGGATCTCCCAAAGCTGTTCCTGTACCATGAGCTTCGACATAGCTAATTTGAGATGGTTGAACACCTGCAGTAGCTAATGCCTGGCGAATTACTGCTTGCTGAGAAGGCCCATTGGGAGCCGTGAGCCCATTTGTTAAACCATCTTGGTTGACGGCTGAACCTCTGATAACAGCTTGAATAGTATCTCCATCTTGAAGCGCATCTTTAAGTCGTTTAAGAACCACAACACCGCAGCCATCGCTGCGTACATAACCATCGGCGCTGGCATCAAATGTTTTACAGCGTCCATCGATCGCCATCATTTTCATTTGGCACAGGCTAATATTACCTCCAGGGATCAAAACCAGATTCACACCGCCAACTAAACAAAGTTCTGATTCCTTACTCAAAAGGCTTTGGCAGGCAAGATGAAGCGCTACCAAGGAAGAGGAGCAGCCTGTATCAATAGCTAAATTTGGGCCACAGAGGTCGAGAATATAGGAAAGACGATTAGCGGCGATGCAAAGTTTTTGACCTGTAGCACTATGAGTGTCTAGAGATGAGACATCGGGATATAGATAGCGATAATCGTTGTCTGTAATTCCAACAAAGACACCTGTCTTACTTCTGGCTAAACTTGCGGGGACAACTCCTGCGTTTTCTAAAGCTCCCCAAGAGACTTCTAGTAATAGTCGCTGTTGTGGATCGATCTGATGGGCTTCTCTCGGAGAAATTCCAAAAAAATGGGGATCAAACTTATCTACCTCGTCGAGAAAACCACCGTAACGGGTATACATTTTGCCTGGAGTAGCGGGTTCTGGATCATAGAAAGCGTTGAGATCCCATCGGGATTCAGGAATTGGCGCGATCGCGTCTACACCATTTTTTAACAAATTCCAAAAAGATTCTGGATCTTTTGCTCCAGGAAAACGACAATCTAAACCAATAATTGCAATTGAATCCACTTTACTAATCTCTCTATTTTTTCCAGAAAAGTTTGAATTTTAATAATTTCTCTTAAACTAATTGAGAAAACTCTTGAAAAGCCTTTTTACTACTCATCATTGCTGACTCAATACGAACTGAACTAGCCATTTTCATCTCCCGATTGGCTGCCCATAAATAATCAACAGAGGCAAAAGTTTGCTTTAAATTCAAAAGTAATCGCTGATGATTTTTGTAAGCTAAATGGAATCCATCATGCTCTTGGGTGAAACATTTTTCGAGCCAATATATAGCATCTTTTTCTGATAATTCAAACAAAGAACTTGTCATTAATTTAAAGATAGTTTTGACAAAAAATCCATTATCTTTAATAAATCGATACGGAATCACCGCAGAAAGTCCATCTAAATTCAACTGAGTACTATAAATCATCAAATTACCAATCATTTTTTCATAGGCTTTGGGCGGAGCAAAAGCCTTATTTTGATACAACTCTTGAGAAATAAATCTAGACATAGTAGTATGAAACGCTTCATCTAAAAAATGATAATTTGATACTTGAGTTGGTACAGGAATAAATCTCCCTGCTTTTTTTTCGGTTCTTAAAAATTTAACATAATTATATTCCCAGTTTTTTAACATTAAATTGGCAATTAACCGAATTGCATAAAACTGTGAGGCAATAAAACCAGAGGTACCACATTGTAAAAAAAGCATTTGAGCTGTAGGAATTCGCAAGACTATCGGTAATCGACTAATCAATCCTTCCACAGGCAACCGAAAATTATTATTCTTTCCTGATTTGGTTAAATAATCCTCAAGAAATTGACTGGGATTACCTAAGATTTTCTGGGAAAAAAATCGAGAAAACTGATAGCTATATCTATATAAATAATTCAACCAATTTTTATTAATTATTTGATTCGATTGATAAGATAGGATAGTCTTCCCGAGTAAAGCTTTCCGAGTTAGATAGCCAATTCTTTGAAATGCATGAATATGATTTTTTTCTTGAACTGTTTCTAGGTCTAATTCCTGACAAAGTGTTGTGCAATCCTGGTTTTGGGCAAGCACACTAGTCGTAAGCTGATTGAAAAAAACTGTTCCTACTTCATCAGTGGCAATTTTGCTATATTGGATAAACCAATATAAATGATTTAAGGCTATTTTTTGGTCAGCAGAGGCTTCTTGGTAAAAGGGTGTTCCATATAAAATAGATTGTTCGGGAAAACACCAATAATTATGCCTATTTTTCTCATAGTCAAAGCTTTTATCCAATTGTTTTATTTTTTCTGTGTAATCAGAATTACAGTTATTGTTAAAAGTTTTAGTAATTATTTGTAATGATTTCTTTTCTAACATAGAGCACCAGATATAAGACTTTTATTTATTTATTCATTTGATTGAGCTAGATATTTAGCTAAAGCATCAATAGTTGGATAATCGTACATGAGAGTGGGATCTAATTCTAAACCTGACCATTCTTCCAAATCACCAGTTAATGTAATGGCAGCAGAAGAATCTAACCCATAGCGATCGAAAGAAACACTAGTCTCAATCTCATCTGGGTCAATCTCTAAGATCTCTGCGATATAGGAAACACACCATTTTTTAATCTCTTTTGCTGTTCTTTTTTCTGAGTTATTATTTGTCATAAATTTCAAGTTTAAAATAATTAATCAAGCAGCTTTTTATTTCAGGTCAAACTCCAATTTTTTCGAATTTTTTTTGCCTATCTTCTACTAATTGCAAGTTGTCATTTATAAAAGCATTTTTGCAAGCATAACGTTGAATTTTGCCACTAGTTGTTTTCGGAATGCTGCCAACTTTAACCAGCAAAACAGCATAAGCTCGTAACCCATGCTTGGCCGTAACAGCCTGAGAAATGTCTCCTATCACCTCCTTGACATTAATCTTGCGCATATAGGTTCGTTCTACTTCCTGAACAATAATTAATTCTTCTGCTCCTTTAATCTCTAGAGAAAAGGCTGCTCCACAATCAGGGCGTAGAGATTCATGACTTTGCTGAACTGTACTCTCAATATCTTGAGGATAATGGTTTTGTCCACGAATAATAATCGTATCTTTGATTCTTCCTGTAATAAACAATTCTCCTGCATCGAAAAAGCCTAGATCCCCTGTCCTTAAAAAAGGTCCTTCTTGAGTATCAGGAAGATAAGCTTGAAAAGTTTTTTGTGATTCTTCTCCCCAATAACCTTGGGCAATACTCGCTCCTGATACCCAAATTTCCCCGACTTCTTTTTCCTGGCATTGAGTTAAAGATTCAGGATTAACAATGACTATTTTTTGCTCTAACCAACTATGGCCACAACCAACAATAGCCTGAGCTTTTTCGTCTTGCTCAATAGTCGGAACAACTCGATTTTGGAGTAATGCTTTTGCTTCTACTGAGCGAATAATGGGTTCTTCTGTGCTTAATCCTCCAGCAATAAATAAGGTGCTTTCTGCCATGCCATAACAAGGATAAAATGCTTCTGGACGAAAACCACAATCAGCAAAAGTACGAGTAAATTTGGCTAAAGTTTGAGCTCGAATTGGCTCAGCCCCTGTAAAAGCAACTTGCCAATGACTTAAATCTAGAGTTTCTAATTGTTCTGGTTTAACTTTTTTGACGCACATGTCGTAGGCAAAATTGGGACCACCACTGGTTGTTGCTTGGTAGTGAGAAATTGCTTTTAACCACCGAATCGGTTTTTGAATAAATGCTGCTGGTGGCATCAAGGTCACAGGAAAGCCACCATAAATAGGCTGTAATACGCCACCAATCAATCCCATATCATGGTACGGAGGAAGCCAGATAACTCCTTGGCTATGGGGCTGATGATTAAAACATTGATGGATCATCGCCGAATTATGCAGCAAATTTCCCTGAGAGATCATTACTCCCTTGGGCTTTCCTGTGGAGCCAGAAGTGTATTGAATAAAGGCTAAGGTATCTTTAGCTATTGACGGAGCTTGCCAATCTTGAGCTGGGTTATGATCAATATTGTCTGTTGTGAGCCAAGTTAAATTCTCTAATGCTGGCTTTTTTTCTATCTGCTTAGTAATGCTTTGCAGAACAAATGTAGTTGTAAGAGCGACGGTTGCCTGAGCATCAACTACAATAGCTTCTAGGCGATCGCTGTGATGATTTCTTCTCGGAGGATATAACGGAACGGCAACAACTCCAGCATATAAACAACCAAAAAAAGCACTAATAAATTCTAGTCCTGGTTGATACAGTAATAATGCTCTTTGACCAGGTTGTGTCAAACTTTGTAATTGAGCCGCGATCGCCCGAGCTTGGACGTCTAGTTCTTGATAACTTAAGTGAATTTCTTCGGTTTCTCCGTTAGGAAGAAAAGTAAAAGCGATCTCATTGCCTTGGTTTTGATTTCTGTAGCACAGTAAATCTACTAAGCTATTCATGTTTACTCTAAATTACTGTTGTATAGCATTTTTTAAACTGGTGAGAAAAAACTAGATTTGCGGGAAACAAAACAGCCATTAGTATAGATCTTATAAATTGTAGAAACACTAGCAAATTATACTAAACTCTATTAGCATTTCTTAATTTTATTTTAATTTAATCAATAATCTACATTAAAATAATTTTTCATTAACATTTTCCTCATTATACTAGCTACAAGAATAGTTGCAAGAGCCTAAGCCTTTATTGACTATTCTCTATATTTCCCGATCTTTGGCTCATATTCAACAACTAAACCTACTCAATAAAATGGATATTACAAATCAAGATCATATCGAGAAAATTTATGACGAAATTATTGCCAGCAATTACGACATAGATGAATTTAAATTACTATCTAAATCTAGAGCAGTCACAATCTCCCAAATTAAAAATCATTGTTTAGAATCTAATATTAATAGTATTTTAGACTTTTCTTTGGGAACAGGAGAAGCATTAATAGATTGTAAAAATATCTTTCCTAGCGCTAATTTATACGGAATTGATATCTCCCAGAAAATGATTGATATTGCCCAGCAAAAAATAGCAGTATCAGCTTTTCATGATGATGCTAAAAATATTGACAAATATCTAGAAAGCGCCAGTATAAATTTAGCCTTAATTCATTTTATGATGGCTTATATTCCACCAGAAGTCATTATTCCCAAGGCATCACAAATATTAGCTTCTGGTGGTTTTTGCTCCATTGCTACTTCCACCTATGACTCTTTTAAAAATCTTCAGAGATTGGCAAAGCTAGCTAATTTACTGAAAAAGATTTCTGTCTTTTCTTTGATTCCCAAAAATCCCATTAAACCAAAAGCAAAAAAGAACAAAAAAGTTTTACAAACTTTATTTGAAAAGCATGGTTTTACGATCAAAGAAAAAATAATTTACGAACAAGAAGTAGAATTTACCGATTTATACCATCTCCATCGCTGGGGGGTTGATTCTGGTTGGTTAACACCTTTTTTAGCTCATATTACCCAAGAGAAACTTGATAAAATGAATTTTCTCGCTAAATACTTTTTCCCTTTGAAAGATAAATTTCAGACTGTTATAGTTCTAGCACAGAAAGTTTAGATAAATGACAATATGGCTATTAGCTCTAATTCTCAGGCTAAAATTAGTTATTATCTTCGCCACACTGGAGAGATAGTGACAGAAGATATTTTAGGGGAAAATATGTTGCGCTGGTTCTATGAAGATTCTTTTGGCTCTACAGTATTTAATTACCTCTTTAATAATCGTATTTTTTGTCAAGTTATTGGTAAATTGCAGGATTCATCTTGGAGTTCTCGGCTAATTCCTGAGTTTGTGGAAAAATACCAAATCAATCTATCAGAATTAGAGTTAGAGCTGGGACAATATCATAGTTTTAATGCTTTTTTTTCTCGTAAACTTAAATCAGATGCTCGAAAATTTGTTGCCGATTCTCAAATATTTTGCTCCCCAGGAGATGGCAAGATATTAGTCTATTCTGAATTATCAGAAGCCACAAAAATCCCTGTAAAAGGAAGTTTGATTACTATCGACTCGCTTTTAGCTAACCAGGATTTAGTTCAACAATTCTATGGTGGTTCGGCATTTGTGCTGCGTCTTGCTCCCTATGATTATCATCGTTTTCACTTTCCTGATCATGGTGAGGCTCAAGCTGCAAAATATATTGAGGGCGAATATCATGTGGTTAATCCCATTGCTCTTAACCAGATTCCTGAGATTTTTTGTCGTAATAAACGGACGATAACGGAGTTCTTTTCGCAGAATTTTGGCAAAATCGCCTATGTAGAAGTGGGAGCAAATGTGATTAGTAGTATCGTGCAAACCTATAGTCCGGGTAAGGTGACTAAAGGTCAAGAAAAGGGTTATTTCCAATATGGTGGCTCGACGATTATTCTCTTATTTGAACCTGGAATAATCAATTTTGATGAGGATTTAATTCACTATTCAGCAAAGGATATGGAAGTACAATTATTTGCTGGCAATCAAATTGGAACCAAGAGATTTTAGTTAAGAAGTAGGTAAGCAAAACTATTTGTATATTTGAGAATTAAAAGAACTTTTAACTCATTACTTATTACTCATTACTCATTACTTCCCCGTCAGGGGCTTTTGACTTCTACACAGTGGCACTAGTAAGATGCGTATATTTTTTCTGGTTTGGTTCGGTCAATTTATAACTTTAATTGGGGCAGGATTAACTAAATTTACTTTACAAATTTGGGTTTATGAGCAAACAAGTTCTGCGACTAAACTTGCTCTGATTTCAGTATTTACGACTTTGCCTTGGCTCATGATGTTACCTGTGGCTGGTGTGATTATCGATCGCATTAATCCCCGTTGGGCAATTATTATCGGGGAAGCCGCAACAACGATTAGTTTGTTAATCATTTTTCTTCCTTTAACATTCAATCATCTGGCGCTGTGGGTTATTTATTTAGCAATTATCATTCAATCCATTTTTTCTGCTTTTAATTATCCTGGTTACGCGATCGCCAAAACGATTCTAGTCCCAAAACAATATGTGGGAAAAGCTAATGGATTAGTACTTTTTAGTTATGCTATGAAATCTTCTTTATCTCCCGCGATCGCAGGTATTTTAATCTTACTAATTAAATTTCAAGGCATCATTTTAATCAACATTGCTCTTTGCCTATTTTCGTTACTAATACTATTCTTAATCAGATTTCCTACTCTCGAAGAAGTCGCCAAAAAAGAGCAGCACAAGACATTTCGCTGGCGGGACATAATCTTTGGCTGGCAGTATATAAAGAATTCACCGGCTCTAGTCGCTTTACTCGTTTTTTTTGCTTTTAGTTACTATACAGTAGCTGTGTTTACCGTCTTGAGTACCCCATTATTACTGTCTATAACCACTGTATCAACCTTAGGTACAGTATTGGCGATCGCGGGTAGTGGCATGATTTTGGGTAGTATTGCCAATAGTCTTTGGGGAGGCACCAAAAATCGGGTTAGGGCGATTCTAGCTTGTCAAACTATCTGTGGACTATCGATGATCGTTATCGGCTCGCAAACATTTCTGCCTAATATCGCGATCGCGGGTTTTATCTTTGCTTTTAGTGTTTCAACCATATACACCAGCAGCCAGGTAATTTGGCAAGTCAAAATCCCCATTGCCTACCAAGGAAGAGTATTTGCCATCAGAGATCTTATAACTTGGATTCTAGTACCCATCGGGGCACTCACCGCCGCACCTTTGGTAGATTACGTATTTGAACCATTAATGTGGGAAGGTGAATTTTTAGCGAATAGCCTAGGGCAACTAATTGGCGTTGGCGAAGGACGGGGGATCGGTTTGTTTTATATTTTATTGGGTATATTGAACCTAATAATAACCGCGATCGCCTATGGTTATAGTCCTCTAAGATTTTTAGAAAAGCGCATTCCCGATGCAATTTGAAAATACTAATGAGTACTAAAAGTTTCACTCAGAAATATCAACAGACTTAGAAAAACGCTGAAAATCTTGAGTATTTATTTTAATCGCCCTTTCAATTGATCCTCCTAAAGCCATCAGACGTAGTTCACGGTTAACCGGCCATAAATAGGAAAGAGGCTCAAAAAAGCAACGAAAACTCGAAAGCAGACTTTGATGATAATTAAGATTATGGTGAATTCCCTCATGTTCCTGGCACAAGCATTTTTCCATCCAGTACAAACTGTCTTTACTCGACATATTAAATAAAGGAGATTTCAGTAGTCGATAGAAAGATAGTAGGAAAGAAGCATCGCTTCTGAAAACAGCAGGTAATCCGGCTGAAAGCCCTCCTAGAACAGCTTTTTGAGATAAGTATATTGTGATATTAGCCACTAACTTTTCATAAGCTGTAGGCTTAGGGAAATCCTTGTAAATATCTTGGGCGATCACTCGGGAGATAGTAGTGTGAAAAGCTTCATCCAACAAATGATAGTGAGAAACTGCGGTGGGAGTGGGGATCATCTCATTAGTCTTTGCTAAGGTCTTAAAGTATTTGAAGTAGGGATATTCATAAACTTTTAAAGACATATTGGCTATCATGCGAATTGTGTAATATTGCGAAGCCAAAAAAGGAGAACTTCCCCAATTTAAAGCAAAAAATTTCATTATTGACCCAGGGAAAGCTACTCCAACCAATCCTCCTGCTGTAGTCGGTAAACATCTATTTATTAAATATTGGGAGTAGTAATCTGCTTGATTTCTCAACATTAGGTTGATAATTAGTCCCAAATTATATTCTTGGAATCTTTCCCAGGAAGTGTGGAATTTTTTAGTGAAATTTCCCAATTCTGATTTGTTTTTTAGAGCAGCTAGCCAATTATTCTTAACTATATTTCCTGATTTTTTATAAAGAGGATTACCTAATGCTGCCTTACCGAGCAAAGCTACTTTAGTTTTGTAAC
>JBCCYD010000055.1:0-21032 GCA_039190385.1 Cyanobacteria bacterium P01_F01_bin.143
AATAATTGATTAGTTTCTTTATCTGTAACCTATACTTTAATTAGATTTTATGTTGCATTATCTGCCCATTGTAAGTCATCAATAAATAAGACTAAAGGATTCTCCTTTGTGGCAAAAACTCTAATCAATTTTTTAAAGACTAAGTTTAATCTATTCTGAACTTCTAGCCCACTTAATCCTTCAATTTTTTGTTGTTGACCAATAATTAATTCCAGTTCGGGAATTACTTTGATAATTAATGGGGTATTACTGCCTAATGTTTGTAATAACTGTTCTTTCCATTGGTTTAGTTTTTCAGCACTTTCACATAATATTTGCTCAATTAAAAATTTAAAAGCATTAGCGATCGCAGAATAGGGTATATCTCGTTGATATTGCTCAAATTTCCCTGAGATAAAATAACCCCTTGCTTCTGTTATTGGTTTGTATAATTCTTTAACTAAAGCTGATTTGCCGATCCCAGAATATCCTGATACCAGAATTAATTTGCTCGCTATATTTATTGTTTCTGGATTTCTTACGGCATTAAATGCATTTAATAAAGTTTGTATTTCTGTTTCTCTGCCATATAATTTCTCGGGAATATAAAAATGCTCTTGGGAAATGAAATCTTGGCTACCAATTATAAAAGATGTTATCTTTCCCTCATTTTGCAGTTGCCTTAAGCATTCTGCTAAATCAGCTTTAATCCCCCACGCACTTTGATATCTTTCTTCAACATTCTTCGCCATCAACTTGCCAATAATCTTATCTATTATTTCAGTAATAGCTTGCTGTCTATCTTGACAACTGATAACTGATGACTGATAGCTGATAACTGATAAGGGTTGCTTTGCAATATGAGCGTGTAATAAAGCCAAGGCATCATCCGTTTCAAAAGGTAATTGTCCTGTAAATAGTTCATAGAAGGTTACACCCAGAGAATAAAAGTCACTGCGATAGTCTAAACTACGATTCATTCTCCCAGTTTGTTCAGGTGATATATATGCTAATGTTCCTTCTAGGTTTTGAGGATTTTTTAATGGGGGATTTTCGCTGTTGAGTAAAGTTGCGATGCCAAAATCAATGATCTTTAGCTCTTGAGTCTGGGAGTTATAAACAATATTAGAGGGATTAATATCTTTATGAATGATTCCTGCTTGATGGATATTTCCCAAACTATCGACAATCTGAATTGCTAATTGGACCCATTCAATTAAGTTAAATATTTGTTGTGGCAATACATGTTTGAGTGATTTACCGCCAAAATCTTCAAACACAATAATAAAAGTATTGCCATACTCGATTAACTCCTCAGCTTTAATCATTCCTAGGATATCCAACTCATGAGTAATGCGATATTCTTGTTTATAATAGGTTAATTCTGTAGGAGAAGGATAATTTTCTCGTAATAGCTTTAAAATTACTGCTTTATTATCTCTTTTCCTTGTCCCCTGGTACACCAGAGAGTTTTCACTTTTATAGATTTGAGATTGAATTTGGTAGTCAGGAATACTTAGCATTCTACTCAATAATACTTTTTGCTACTTATGATATCTATTTCCGATTTAGAGCAAATCAAATTTTAGACAAAAACTTGCTACTTTTAGCTACTTTTTACTAACGACAAGCTTGGAAAAAATCGATATTCTGACAATGTAAGCAATTGAAAGTCACATCTTTCAAGTTCATCGATTCAGGAGTTATTACCTATGTCTAATACATTAGCAGAAACTAAATCACTTAAATATCGTGGAATAGAATATTGCAATCAGCAAATCAAACCGATGATTAGCAATCAACATATAGAAGTTAAGTATCGCGGAGTTTCCTACAAGAAGAAAATTCAGTCTGTTCCAGTAATGGAGAAATTAGTTCTTTTAAAATATCGAGGTAATAGCTATGGATATCAAGGTTCTGTGGCTAATCTAGAGAAAGACTTGGTTGATCCAGTTAACAAAAGAAAAGTGTTTACTAATAAAATTGGGGGACAAATCTCAATATCAAATTAATCTAAACAGGTGTTACGCGATCGCTTAATTCCCCTATCGCATTTGTTTAATTGAAGTAGGAGCTTCCGACAACTCTTGGATGTGATTTTATCTCTTTTTCAAGAAGATTGATAACTCAAAGCTCCCTATTTCCCGCTTCCCAATATTAGTTAGCCCAATATTTACAATATAGCTGACAACGGGGGACTATTTCATTACCTTGAAATTTTACTAATCCCATACTATGTAATTTAAAGGAAGTAATAGAATCCAAACGAATAGAAACAGAAGAAGCGATTACTTTTTGAAAAGCTTCGGCCAACTGGGGTTGTTGTTGCCAAAGTACTATTATGTCTTCGTAAATGATTGCTAAAAAATCCTGCTTCTGTAGTTGCTAATTCGATAAATTTAGGAAGGGCAATTTCTTCTTTTGCTAAGTGATAGAAGGCTACTCTTACTAAGTAAGGATGCCCCCCAACTATATTCATTAATCGCGTTACTGTATCTGAGTCCCAATTGAGATGGTGACGTTGTGCTAATTCTAAAATTTCTTGTTGGTTAAATTCAGGTATTTCTATTGGTAATCCTACGTTAAAAGGAGACTGATTTATATTGAGAGGCAGATAAACTTCTGTAGAATGAACTAAAATTAGTCTTAGCTTTTGCCAAATATCGTTATTTTTAGCTTCTTCATGCCAAGCTCTTAGTAAACTTAAAAAATCATCAGCTATTTCTGGATAATTAAAAATGCGATCTATTTCTTCAATGGCCAATACCAGAGGTGAGTTTATTGCAGGTAACAAATACTGCTCTAAATAATCAGTACCACTAACTTTGCTACCAAAAAGATCGTCCCAATAGCTGTCTAATTTATTTTCTATTGCTAATTTGCGAGTAATACTCAGACAAAACCATCTAAGCAACAAATCCAAATCTTTGAATATTTTGCTGTCTGCTAACTTAAAGTCTACGATCGCTGTCTTGTATTCGTTGCGATCGCAAAAGTCTAAAATTCTCATCATCAGAGATGTTTTGCCCATCTGCTTGGGCGCTTTTATTCTGATGAGAGAGCCAGGTTTAATAATTGTTTGATAGCAAGCATTTTCAATATTTTGACGAGATAGATAAAATTTTGAATCTAATTTTACCTGCCCTTCTGGTAGTTCTAGTTCAAGATTTTTACTAGTGTCACTTTGATCAAATGTATATTTGTCTTCTACTAAATATTGGGAGCGTTCCTCAACAGCATAGTTTTGTTTACTAAGTTGTTGATATTTTCTCTCCAAAATAGCTTTAACATTCTTTTTGGTAACTTTTTCTCCGAGACATTGAGACAATAAATCCCACAAAGATTTCCCTACAAACTTAATATGAGCCTCAGAACAATAGCAATTCTCCGCAATTGTTTCATAAGTTTGACTACTCCAGGAACCACGAAGGATCTCTGATTGTAAAGTGCTAATATGTTGCTTCGTAACATTGTATATGAGAGAATCCGCTAAAGATAAAGCTTGTTCTGCCTCCATAGCCCAAAAATCTATCGTAACTTCCTATAGGTTAAATCATTTTGAAAATTATACCTAATTCACTGCTTGTGTAAGTTGGTTGTGATAGTGAAACCTCGGGAGATTTTTTTGAGGTTAAGAACCAAATTTTGAAACCTCGATACTTAGTAAGTCTTTACTCGATAATCACGTAAAAGGAAATGTGGCATCATTTCTCAGAAAGATCAAGGTTCATCAGATATAATTTGGACTGACTACGCTGGGAAGGTTGTGATCTTCCCGCAGTTAAAAAGTGAACCAATGGTTCACAAAATTTAAATAATTTTCTTCATTAAGGGCTTTATGGATTTTTCTAGTAATATTGCCAGCCAACTCCATGCAGGAACGATTTTGCCAGAAGGTATTGTCATCATCACCCTGATGGTTATTTTAGTCGGGGATCTGATTGGGGGGAAAAATTCTGCCCGCTGGTTACCCTACGTCGCGATCGCGGGACTACTAGCTGCGGTTGCTGATCTTTGTTTGCTGTGGAATGCCCCCAACCCTGATGCCTTTTTAGGTTCTTTTCGGGGCGATAACCTGAGTATCGTCTTTCGGGGAATTATTGCCCTTTGCACAGCAGTAACCATTCCCATGTCAATTCGCTATGTTCAACAATCAGGAACATCTTTAGCCGAATTTATTGGCATTATGCTAACTGCTACCTTGGGGGGAATGTTCCTTTCTGGGGCAAATGAATTGGTCACCATTTTCATTTCTTTAGAAATGCTGAGTATCTCTTCCTATCTGATGACAGGATATATGAAACGAGATCCTCGCTCTAACGAAGCCGCTTTGAAATATTTGCTCATCGGCGCATCCAGTTCAGCAATTTTTCTCTATGGTGTCTCTCTCCTCTATGGATTATCTGGGGGCAAAACCAATCTAATCGAAATTTCCTCTGCTATTCCCGAAATTAATGGTACTCAATCTTTGGGACTAGCAATTGCCTTAGTGTTTGTCATTGCAGGAATTGCCTTTAAAATTTCGGCAGTGCCTTTCCATCAATGGACTCCCGATGTTTACGAAGGCTCGCCAACCCCGGTGGTTGCATTTCTTTCTGTTGGTTCAAAAACTGCTGGGTTTGCCTTGGCAATTCGGCTTCTGGTAACAGCCTTTGATCCTTTAACCACAGAATGGCATATTATCTTTACCGCCTTAGCAATTTTGAGTATGGTCCTAGGCAATGTGGTCGCCTTAGCGCAAACTAGCATGAAACGGATGCTTGCCTATTCTTCGATCGCCCAAGCAGGTTTTGTGATTATTGGTCTGATTGCTGGCACGGATACAGGCTATTCTAGTATGATTTTCTACTTGTTAATCTATCTGTTTATGAACTTAGGAGCCTTTACCTGTGTGATTCTATTCACTCTGCGTACAGGAACCGACCAAATTGCCGAGTATGCTGGCTTATACCATAAAGACCCTTTATTAACTCTTTGCCTTAGCATTTGCTTACTTTCCCTCGGGGGTATACCTCCTCTAGCAGGATTTTTTGGCAAAATTTATCTGTTCTGGGCTGGTTGGCAAGCTGGGATTTATGGTCTAGTATTGCTAGGACTAATTACTAGTGTCGTTTCCATTTACTATTACATTCGTGTCGTAAAAATGATGGTAGTCAAAGAACCTCATGAAATGTCCGATGCTGTACGAGATTACCCCGAAATTCGCTGGAATTTACCAGGAATGCGTCCTCTGCAAGTAGGTCTAGTAATTTCGGTGATTATTACGTCTTTAGCAGGTATTCTCTCGAATCCCTTATTTACTTTGGCAACTGACTCAGTTACCAGTACCTCGATTTTGCAACCTGCGGTAGTAATTCAAGAATTGCCCGCAACTATTACTATTTCTGCCGTAGTAGAAGACCCAATTGATTGAGAATTAGGGACACAGGGAGTTAGGGCAATAGAAACATCAAGTGATAACTATTCCCTAAATCCCCGAATCCCCAAATTATTTTCTGAATTATATTAGTAATTTTATGTAATTAGGCATAATTGAATTAAGAAGACATACGTAGATAGCCATGCCTGATTCGTCCGTACAATATCCAGTATCCTACACCACAGAAGATATCCAACATATTCTGCAAATCGCGATCGCCCGTCAAGGAGAAGATGATCAACTAACGAGACAACAACTCTGGGAAATTGCCGAAGAATTAGATCTAGATCTGCAAACAATTCAAGCCGCCGAAACAGATTGGTTACAACTCAAGACAATTCAACAAAAGCATCAGGCTTTTGATCGATATCGTTACGATTGTTTTAAACAGAAATTAGTTAAATATGCGGTTATCAATGCTTTTTTGACAGCTATTAACTTTTTTGTCTTGAATTTTGCGCCTTGGTCAATTGTCATACTATTAATTTGGAGTTCTGCGATCGCGCTGAATGGCTGGAAAACATACCATCTTCAAGGTGAAGAATATGAAAGAGCTTTTCAGCGTTGGAACTTCCAAAATGAAGTAAAAAAGACAGTGAATGGTCTGTGGCAAAGACTCTATAAAGCCTGGCAAATTTAGATTAGCTCTAACGTTTCAAAATAGAATTATTTTAGTAACAAAATACTTACAAAAAACAGTCTCCTAAGATAAAGTCAGAATTAATAATCTAGGATATATTGGTGACGACTATTTTCAATATATAAAAATATATTAAGGAGTGAGGAGTGAGTAGAGTAAAGCTAATTTTCAAAACTATTGGGTTAAGTGCGGTGATTTTATCTAGTTGCCTAGCTCCAACCATGGCACAAACGATAAATAAGCCACTGAAAAACCATAATTTTCGTACTCTCAATAATATTAAAAATCCTGCTACCCCCCTGACAATATCACAGGCGATAGAAACGGATCCCGCACCCGAAACTGAAGATGCTTCCGAATTTGAAGTATTAGAGCAAGATCCAGATCGCCTAAATCGTCCTAGCACCCCAGAAGAAGTAGAAATTAATATTAATGAACCGATCACTCTCGAAGAAGCCCTGGCCTTAGCCTTAAGGAATAATAAAGACTTAGAAGAAGCCAAATTGAACCTAGTGCGGGCAGACAAAGAATTACAAGAAGCGCGAGCTGCTCTCTATCCCGATCTTGACTTCACTGCAAATTTCACTGAAAGCGAATCAGCCGCCGCAGAACGTTCTATAGACAGACTTGGCACCGGGACTGCTGCTGAGGAGAGTACGACACAATTCGATAGTGACATAACTCTTAGCTATAACATCTATACTGGTGGCAATAGAGGAGCTGATATTCGTCGAGCCAAGAAGAATGTCGAATTTAATGAGCTAGATGTTGAAAGAATCACCGAACAAACTCTTTTTGAAACCTCTAGAGATTACTATGATCTCCAAAATGCTAATGCTCAAGTAAATATTGAAACCGCAGCAGTTGAAGATGCCGGACAAACCTTAAAAGATGCCGAACTTTTAGAGCAAGCAGGCTTAGGTACTAGATTTGATGTTTTACGGGCGGAAGTCGAATTAGCCAATGCCGAGCAAAGATTGACAATTCAGCTAGCAAACCAAAGTACAGCACGTCGTCAATTAGCTGAGACTCTTAGTTTAGGTCAACAAGTAAATCTCGAAACTGCCGATGAAATTGCAGAAGCGGGAATTTGGAGCCGATCCCTGGAAGAAACAATTATTTTAGGTTATAGCGATCGCGCAGAGTTGGATCAACTATTAGTTCGTAGAGAAATTAACGAAGCACAAAAGAAAATTGTGGCCTCGGCAATTAAACCTCAATTAAGTGTATTTGCTCAATATGAATTTCTTGAGGTCTATGATGATGATGCTGATTTAGCAGATGGTTATGCTCTTGGTGCGAGATTAAGTTGGACTATTTTCGATGGTGGCTCAGCTCTAGCTAGAGTCAGACAAGAAGAAACTGATATTTTGATTGATGAAACTGCTTTCGCTAATCAACGTAATCAGGTTCGCATCGAAGTTGAACAAGCTTATTTTGGACTAGAAGCTAACAAGGAAAATATTGGAACCTCCGAAAAAGCCGTAGAACTAGCCGAAGAAAGTTTAAGACTTGCAAGGTTACGTTTCCAAGCAGGGGTGGGAACTCAAACTGATGTTATTGAAGCTCAAACTGAATTAACTACAGCTAGAGGAAATCGCCTTGATGCAATTATTCAATATAATCAGTCTCTCAATCAGTTATACAGAGCTATTAATGGCTTAGGAACTTTGACTCAAGGATTAACTGAGTAATGAGTCCTGTCTTCGCAGGATCGAGATAATGAGTAATGAGTAATGGGTAATAAATCACCTGTCACTTATTACTTTTTTTATTTCAACTAGACTTTTGGTAAGGTTACTCCCTGACCCTGATTTTGATATTTGCCTCCGCGATCGGCGTAGGTCGTTTTACAAAGCTCGCCCTCGAAAAATAATAATTGCACGACTCCCTCGTTGGCATATATTTTGACATCGGCACTAGATGAATTGGAGAATTCCAAGGTAATACTTTCTCCCCTCCAGGAAGCTTCTAGAGGAGTGACATTAGCAATTACGCCGACGCGAGCATAGGTTGATTTGCCCAAACATATCGCCGTGACATTAGGTGGCATTTGAATACTTTCAAGAGAAGCACCTAATCCATAACTATTGGCTGGAATAATAAAATAGGAAGAGCCATCCTCATCTCTATGTAATTCAGCTTGTTCTAAATTTTTAGGATTAAAATTTTTGGGATCAACGATGGTTCCTGGGATATGCCTAAATATTCTAAAGTCTTTAGATGACAGCCTAATATCATAACCATAAGAACTTAGCCCCCAGCTAATTGTTGGTACTTCTTGATCTGTACCTAAAGCGGCTTTTCTTATTGATTTTTCCTCGAAAGGAGTGATCATTCCTTTTTGAGCTTGCTCGATAATCCAGATGTCATTTTTAAGCATGTAAGCATTTATCTAATTCGCGACAGACTCAGGAATTATACAATACAGAAGTTATGCAAGAAGGGATCTCCTAAAGAAACAAAAGATGAGAGGAAATAAGGCAAAATATCCTATATTTGTGTCACGATATAAGAAAAGCAAGGTAAATCAGGTATTTCTTAATTAATTCATGACCTCAACTCTCGCAACCAAACCACAACTTAACGCTCCAACCATTCGCCAACTACCCAATGGTTTAACTATTATCGCCGAGCAAATGCCAGTAGAGGCAGTAAACCTTAATGTCTGGTTGGATGTTGGTTCGACTAAAGAGTCTGATGAAATTAATGGGATGGCTCATTTTTTGGAGCATATGGTCTTTAAAGGCACACCAAACCTCGATGTGGGAGAATTTGAGCAATTAATCGAGTCAAGAGGCGCTGTAACTAATGCGGCAACTAGTCAGGATTATACTCATTACTACATAACTACCGCCCCCAAAGATTTTGCCCAACTTGCCCCTTTGCAACTAGATGTGGTGCTAAATCCTAGTTTGGAAGATGAGGCATTTGAAAGGGAAAAATTAGTTGTACTGGAAGAAATACGCCGTTCAGATGATAATCCTCGTCGTCGCACTTATTATCAAGCAATGGAAACTTGTTTTGAGAATTTACCCTATCGCCGTCGTGTTTTAGGCCCGGCCGAGATCATAGCCAATCTGCGATCGCAGCAGATGAAGGATTTTCACTCCCATTGGTATCAACCATCTTCCATGACAGCAGCAGTAGTCGGCAATCTACCCGTAGAAGAACTGATTGAGATTGTCACCCAAGGTGTTGAGCAACATTATCAGGGGGATAATAATGTTGAGTTATCTTTTACTCAATCTTTGCCCGATCCCGAAGCAGCTTTTAGCACGATTGTGCGTCAAGAATCGACTGATAGTAGTTTGCAACAAGCTCGCATGGTAATGATGTGGCGGGTTCCGGGGATGATTGAACTGGAGCAAACCTATGCTTTGGATATTTTGGCGGTGATTTTGGGTCAAGGCCGCGTATCGAGATTATTTAGAGAACTGCGCGAAGAAAAGGGCTTGGTTACTCAAGTGGGAGTTAGTAATATGACTCAAACGCAACAGGGTGTATTTTATATATCGGCGCAACTGCCAACAGAAAATATTGCGGAAGTGGAAAAAGCGATCGCGGATCAGATTGCTAAACTGCAAACTGAACTGATTGCCGAAAAAGATATTAACCGAATTCGGACGCAAGTAGCTAATCGCTTTATTTTTGCTAACGAAAGACCCAGCGATCGCGCTAATCTTTATGGTTATTATTATTCACAACTGCAAGATCTTGCTCCAGCATTAAAATATCCGCAACGTATTCAGGCGATCGACGCTCAAGCTCTGCAAACCGCAGCTCAAAAATATCTTAATCCCAATGCCTACGGTATTGTCATCATGAAACCTGAATAATTGAAATATCAATCTATATAATTAAATCTTCTATCTAAACCTATTTCGAAACTCACTAGGAGTCTTTCCCGTCCAGCGTTTAAAAGCTCGGCGAAAAGCCCGAGTATCTGAGTAACTCAAGCGATTAGAGATTGTTTCTATACTGAGTGAGGAATCCCTGAGTAATCGCTTCGCTTGTGCTTTTCTCGCATTATCCATAAGTTGGCGAATTGTCAGACCGTACTCTTTAGTCAGACGTTGCAGTGAGCGCAAGCTTATATTCATTTGTTGTGCCAGTGCCTCTGCACTATATTCAAGGAACTCAGCATTGCGAACGATTATCTCATAGAGCTCAGACATCTGAGATGTGTTGCTGTGCAACTGCCAGTGATCTTGTAAGAGATCCAAGTTTCCCTGTATATACCTAAATAAATGTTTGTCTCCTTTTTTAGTAGGTCGATCCAGAGCCTCTCGACGAAGGACCAGCGCATTATAAGGTTGTTGAAAATAGACTGGAATACCAAAAAAAGATTCGTAAACATCGAGTGACCCAAAGGGCTGATGTTTAAAGTTCACTCGCAGCAGGGGATTCTCTCCACCAACAGCTTCATTTCCTAGGCGATGCAATATAGCTAATCCTGCTTCAGCACCATAGCCGCCATCAATATCTCCTACCGGATGATCAACTTTTATAATCGCTTCAGCTTCAGATTCAACTAATTCCATAGTGAGTCGATCAGAAAGTACAGAGCGATATTCTACTAAAGCTTCTAAAGATGAGCGTGCATTTTCAGCATATTGAACAGCTAAAGCTAACTGTCCTAGGGATGAGATAGGAGCCGCGCTTGCCGCATGAAGCGCAAGGGCTTGATCAGGATACTCCTCCCCTAATAATTTCCAAATTTTTGCAGCTAGATCTTCAGGTAATCGACTCTCTGGATTAATTAAATCGGTTCGCTTTAATCCAGTAGCCGCACTGATCTTCTCTATATCTAAACCACGACCGACTGCGTAATTAAATGTATTGGCAACAATGCTTGTTAGCATTTTGTATCTTTGGGAATTGTCGTCAAACGCATCATTTAGTTCGCTTATTGTCATATTATAAAATTTTATAAACTCATCATCATAAAACTAATACCGCAACTGTGGTCTAATTATTAGTTAGATATCGGTTTGCCCCCAAGTTTCTATCGACAAAATGAAGGAAATGGAAGAAAATGCACTAACCTGGCTCAATGATAATAAAGAATGGGTGTTTAGTGGAGTCGGTATTACACTCACGCTCTGGATACTTACTATTTTTCGTCATAAAGTTTTTCCCTATTTTTTACTGCTTTCGAATAGATATAAAAGTTTTCTTCAAGAGTATAAATTTGATAAAATTCAAGTTAATTTAGAGAAACATCAGTCCACTTTCTTCTGGGGAATTCATTTTCAGAAAACAATTCAAATTTATGAATATGATCTTAAAAAATCCTTGGAGAAGGGTCGATGTCTCAGATTTCTGCTGGTAAAGCCAAATGGTAGTGCAATTAAGATGGCAGCCTTCAGGAATGAGTCAAGTGTAGATAAAGATAGACCTAATAAATCGCTTAAACTTGCAATTAGATACCTAGCAGATATAGAAGAATTAGTTAAAGAAGATTTTAAAACTAGAAATATTTCAATGAATGGTCAAATTAAAGTGAGACTAATTGACTCTTTACCTCCTTATACGATAATCGCAGTTAATACAGGCTCTGATGATGGTGAGATGCATGTACTTTTGTCTCCTTTTCGCTCCGCTACGGAAGGAACTCCATTTTTCTCATTACGTAAGAATGATTATTGGTTTCAATTCTTTGTAGACCAATTTGAAGCAGTTTGGAACGATCCTCAAGCTGAAGAGGTGAAGGATTTGAAGGGGCTTGCAGATAGTCTAAGCGTGTAGTTTATAATCTAAGACTTTTCCGCTATATTAACCAAATTGAGAAGTTTGAAACCTAACTTATAAATTAGAACGTAACAGATTGAATCAATATAGAATAATTTTGACCTATTAGCAATAAAGTTTATTAAGATTGAAATATTGTCGTGAAATGTCCGCACTAGTTCGCTTAATGTCCTTGTAAATTTCTTTAACTAGATACGATAATTATCGTCAAATAAATTCTAAATTTCCTCTATATCTATGCATAGTAAGCAATATTACAATTAATATATAGTTTTGCGTACTTAACATATTTTTTTGAAAGTATTAAGCTATAGAATTTAATAATAATGACTAACAATGAAGATTTAAATTACTCTTCTTCAGATTTATATCCAACTCAAAATTCAGAAAATAAGAATGTGGAAAAGAGTCAGGACTTGATGTTTGAGAATAAGGAAGAAAAAATTTCAACTAACAGTAAGAAACCTTTTCAACCTAAATATATTTGGCCAATAGCCATCCTGGGAATGCTGTCGATTTTAGTGGGGGTTGGCTCAAAAGCTTACCAAAGCCTAAATCAAGAATCATCCGTGGTTAGTCAAGAAAAAATCAGCCCTTCTCGACTACCCGTTAAGGTAACGAAAGTTAAACAGGGATTGGCTCAACAGTGGGTTTTTGATGAAGGACTTGTTAAATCTGTGTTGCAAAGAGTACTGAACTTTGAAGCAGACGGAGATATTGATTTTATTACTAAAGTTGATGGCCGAGATTTGAAAGAAGGCGATCGAGTCTTTCAAGGACAACTCCTAGCGACCATTGATGATCGCAAGCAGAAAGCGGCGATTGAAACCGATGAAGCTAATTTAGAGGTTTCAAGACAACGACTTAGCCAATCGAAAACCGAATTAATCCAGTCTGAAGTTGAGTTTGAAAAAGCTATGTCGGATTTTAACTTGGCAAAAAGTCAGTTGGCAAGACGTAAAGAGCTATTTAAAGACAAGGTTATCACGGAAAGTGATTTAGATATATACACAAATAGTTTAGAAAAAGCCGAAGCAGACTTAAAAGTTGCGAACCAAGCAATCGAATCATCACAGGATAGTGTAAAGTCTTCAGAAGCTGAAGTTAAGGCATCTCAAGCCCAATTGAAACAATCCAAAATTAACCTAGAAGATACTCAATTAGTTTCTCCTATTAACGGAATTGTGGCCTACATTAATATTCGGGAAGGGGAGTATTGGAGTGCTCAACGATTTAATTCCAACATTGCTCAAGACGTTGTCGAAACTGCGCCGATTGTAGTGGTTAAACCACAGTCGTTTGAAGTAGAACTTGAACTTCAGGTTGACGAAGCTAAAGAAATTCGCTCTGGACAAAAGGCTTATGTCGTACTGGAAGAAGATGTTAGTGCAGCAGAAGCGACAGGCAGGACAAATCGTAATTTACTTACAATTGCCCAACAAAAGGGTAATCAAGGAAGAGTATTTGCTGTGAGCCCCACCAGAACTCCAGGTGGACGAGGGGTTAAAGTAAAAATTCGTAATTTTCAGTTAAGTCGCAATCTTCAAGTAGGTGGTCGTGTCTATGTTTGGATTGAAGCTGCGGCAAATTATGATGCGGTATTAGTTCCCCTCGGAGCATTAGTACCAGGTGAACAAAGTTCCTTTGCCTTTGTAGTAGATGAATCTACTGGTATCGTAGAACGTCGCGAAGTAGAACGAGGGATTGAAGGATTGACTAGTGTAGAAATTATCAGTGGTATTGAACCTGGTGAACTTGTAGTAACTGAAGGAATCAATCGTTTAGTAGACGGAACGTTAGTTGAAATTGTGTCAAGATAAAAAGTGGTTATGAAGACAGAAGATCTTTCTCAAGAACAGCTAGCATCCCTGACAAATAAAGACTCTGAGCAGGCATCTCCCTTGATGCAGTTCTTTTTTACCCGTCAAATTTTTGGCATCTTATTATGTATTCTGCTGCTTATGGGCGGATTTATGGGATATTTCTCCATGGTAAAAGAGGGTGATCCTGATATTAATATTGCCCGAGCTATGATCACCACGGCTTGGCCAGGAACCGATGCAGAAACCATCGAGACTCAAGTAACAGACAAAATTGAAGAAGAAATCAAAAGTCTTCAGGGACTAGATGATTTTACCAGTGCGACATTTAACTCTTTTTCAATCATCAACATTGAATTTAAGGCAGAAGCACCCGTAGCAGACTCGATTCAGAAGCTGAGGGCAAAAGTAGATGATGCAGACTCAGAACTGCCCCTAGAATCGACTGGACGAGAAGTTCCTGAATTTGAGCAATTATCTCAGCAGGATGCACCTGTCGTAACCCTAGCAATTTCAGGAGCAGGCTTGGGTCTAAGGACATTGAGTAAAGCTGCTGATGCTTTGCAAGAGCGTTTAGAATCAGTCAAAAATGTCCGCGAAGTAGATTTGTATGGCTGGCGAGAAGAAGTAATTCATATACAGCTGTTACCAAGTCGTCTAACTAGTTTAGGAATTTCTGCAACCCAAGTTAGCGATGCCATCCAGAGCAGTAATATCGATCAATCCTGGGATTTGCTGCGAGATAATAAAATCGGAGCCCAGGTACGCCTTTACGGACGTCCTCGCACATTAGAAGATCTCAAGCGAGTTCCCATCGTTCGTTTAGATGATAATCGTGTTATACGATTAGCAGAAGTAGCCAATGTTTATCAAGGATTAGAACGGGAGGAAACCCGAGCCTTTGTTAGCTTTGAGGGGGAAACTTTTACCCCAACTATCACCTTAGAAGTGGTTAAAGTTCCGGGAACTGATACAATTCAAGTCGTCGAAGATGCCTTGGCTGCTATGGAAGAGGTGAAACAAGATCCTAGCCTCTGGCCTTTTGGCATGGAATATCAGGTGTTGACTAATGACGCTATTACAATTCGTGAGGACTTATTCGATCTAAGTAGCAACGTCTTGCAAGCCTCCATTTGTGTATTCGCCATTCTTTTGGTTGCTCTCACCTGGCGCGAGGCTTTAATTGCTGGATTAGCTATTCCCATTACCTTTGCTGGAGCTATTTTTTTCCTGTGGCTTGGGGGATACACCCTAAACACGATGGTGATGATTGGCATGATCCTCGCGTTAGGACTACTGGTAGACGTATTTATTCTAATGTTAGAGGGAATGCACGACGGCATCTTTGTCCAAGGACTACCCTTTTCTCAAGCTGCGATCAAAACAGTTAAAACTTATGCTTCATCTGCTTTTGCCGGACAGCTAACCACTATTTTGGCGATGGCTCCCTTGATGGCAATTTCTGGCACTATGGGGAAATTCACCCGACTTATTCCCATTAGTGCCATTATTTGTTTGGTGTTGAGTTATATTCTCGCCCTTTTAGCCGTGGTTCCGCTTTCAAAATTCTTGTTAGGCAATACCCAAAAAAAACAAACCCAGACTTTTGTCGATCGCCTCACCGAAAAAGTATCAGCGCAATTCGCAGATTGGAGCCTCAAGTTTACCGTCCGCAATCGCAGTGTTGCTCGCCTCTGGACATTAGTTACCATTGGCTTATTTGTCTTTTCCTTAGTCCTGTTTTCCAGTCTTCCATTCTCATTATTTCCTTCAGAAGACGGTAAAAAGCTGAGTATTAATGTAGAGATGCCCCCTGCTTCTACCCTCGAATTATCTCAAGAAGTAGCCGATCGCATTGGAGAGGTTCTGCGCACCTATTCCGATCCCGATGACAGCATTATTTTTGCTAATATCACTAAATTAGTAGGTCAACGGAGTAGTCTAGTATCTTCCAGTGAACTAAAACCCGAGAATGCCGATTATTTTGTAGGTTTGTCTGCGGTAATGGTAGAGCGATCGCAACGTCAGCAAGATTCTTTCTTTTATGTTCCTGAACTTCGAGAGACTATAGGAGATATACTCAAAGGCTACCCTGGAGCTGTGCTAGCAGTTCAGTATGAACGACCCGCTAATGATGAGGACGCAATCCAAGTGGAATTATATGGAGAAGATATCTCAACTTTACGGCAAATTTCTGTCCAGACTCAGGAAATTCTCCGCAACCTAGAAGGAACGATGGATGTCCGAGATGATCTAGGAAACTTACGCACAGACTACAAGCTAGTACCTCGAAGAGAAGCCCTAGATTTCTACGGCATTAGTCAAAATGATTTGGGTTTACAGGGACGCTATTTGATGATCGATAATAACATCGGTGATTATCCGATAGGTAGCGGGGAAGAAGATTTGGAAATTCGACTCAGTACTCGCTGGCCTTCACAAGCAGGGAATATTGGCGGACCCTCTCGGCTAGATGAGTTTGCGACATTTCGTTTTATTAATAATGATGGCGAAGCTATCTCTGCTGATTCTCTGGTGGAAAGGGTAGAAGGGGTCGTTCCCCTAGCGATTACCCATCGTGATACTCAGCGAAGTGTCACCGTACTGGCGAAAATAATTCCCACTGGAGATTTCTATGACAATGAGATTCTGTCAGAGCTGGCCCCTAAACTAGATGCTCTGCAATTTGACCCATCCTTGAGCGAAGAAGAGAATCTCGCTGCTGGTCACTGGCCTAGGGGCTACCGCTATCAGTTTGGCGGTGATGCAGAAACGAGCGGGGAAACTTTTACTTCGGCAGGACAAATGCTGATTGTTGCTGTATTCCTGATTTTTGCGCTGCTGGTACTTCAGTTTGGCTCCTATACCCAGCCCATTATCATTATTTTGACGATTGTGTTTGCCCTAATAGGTACTTTTATAGGCTTTTTCCTCATAGATCTTTCGTTCTCATTTCCCGCTGCCATTGGTGTTATTTCCTTGACTGGAATCGTAGTTAATGATGCCATTGTGATGGTTGACACGATGAATGCCAAGCTCAAAGAAGGCTTAGATCTGCGCCATGCAGCAGCTCATGGAGTTAGCGATCGCCTCCGTCCGATTCTCACTACCAGCACCACGACAGTCATTGGTTTAATCCCGTTGGCCTTAAGTGAGGCAAAATGGTTTGGTCTCTGTATGGCAATCATTTTTGGCTTAATGTCTGCTACCTTAATTGCGCTATTAGTTGTACCAGGATTGTATTTACAACTCACCCCCAAAGTCTCAGCAATAGATGACAATCAACATAATCAAGATAATGTTTTAAGATGAATTTAAATAAATTCCATTAAGAACGAAAGAATGTGACTAAATTATTTGCCGATAGTAAATTTCTTCTCCAACAAACAGCCTCTCTACTCATTTATCAGTCAGTACTACACAACCCTGTCGGCAAAGCCTATGTCAATCTTCTCAACAACTTATACACATTCAGTAGCGAAACTAATATTCATCGGCCAAATTCGATTACTTGTTTGCAAGCCTATAGTCAATGGTTCAACACCTTGGCTCAGGTTAATCTTTCCTGGCGAGATTATCTAATCCAACAAATCTTATTGGACGACAATCCCTTTAGCCTGCAAGTTCAAACGAGATCTCTAGATCAAATCTCACCTTCGCTAATCGAAGCCGCTAAACATGATCTGACAATTCTCCAAAGAATTTATCAATGTCGTACCGAACAAATTGTTAAATCAGTACAAAAAGCTTCTCAATATCACGACACAATCATTGCCTGGGAACCAGACACGTTGAACCCGAGCTTCCTGAATCAACAAGAAAATTGGAGTGAAGCCTTAAAAGAACTAGCAATTCATTACCGTAAACATGGCACAGGTATTTTTGCTCGCTATCACGCTCTGACATGGCAAGATAAACAATTACAAGGTATTGCTTGTCCTGATCCGATTACCCTAGATGAAATAGTCGGTTACGAAGATCAAAAAGAAACTTTAGTTAAAAACACAGAATTTCTTCTGGCGGGATATGCAGCATTGAACGTTTTGCTTTATGGCAGTCGAGGTTCGGGAAAATCCTCTTTGGTTAAAGCATTGTTAACCCAATATCGCGATCGCGGATTACGACTCATTGAGGTCACCAAATCCCAATTACAACATTTGCCCCAAATAGTTGCACAAATTAGAGACATACCCCAAAAATTTATCATCTTTGTTGATGATCTTTCTTTTGAAGATGATGATGATGCCTTCAAAGCTCTCAAAGTTGTGCTCGAAGGAAATGTTACTGCTAAAGCAACGAATACAGTAGTTTACGCTACCAGTAATCGCCGACATCTAATTCGGGAATATTTTGCCGATCGCCCACGACCCCAAGATAGTGATGAAATTCATAATTGGGATACAGTACAAGAAAAATTATCTTTCAGCGATCGCTTTGGTTTAACTCTAACTTTTGAGCCTGCCAATCAAGACACATATTTGCAAATTGTGCATCATTTAGCAGCCAAGGCAGGAATTGCGATCGCCAAAACAGAATTAGAATTTCGCGCCAAACAATGGGCAACTCGCCATAATGGCAGATCTGGTCGTACTGCCAGACAGTTCATTAACTATCTACAAGCCGAAACATCATTATCACGAAAATAGATTTTAAACTCGCGCGACGCGGAGCTAATCCTTTAGCAATACTGTTTGGATAAGACCTGTTTTTATTTATCTATAAAATTTGATTTTTTGTCTGAAATTATCTGCTTCAATCCATAACTTCTCTTGGGGGACCAGTCCCCCAAACCCCAATCTCGCGCGTTCCTTGGGTGATTAAAAATCACCAGGGTCGCTCGCCTGCTGGGGACGGTGTCCTCCTCATATGCGGAGCGGTATCCTTTAGGGGACCCCCGACAATGTATTGACTAGTGAGTTAGAAAAATTTGATTTTTTCGACTGTGTTCCAAAGTGCTAGAGAGACTATATTCTAGTTAAAGACATATCCCATAAAGTATGTATTTTACTTTTTTATAAAACGTAGCAAAACCAAATTTTGGAAACCCAACAGTCTGCTCCCTGCCGCCCCAGAAAAAGATTGGTATGTAAACTGGATTTAGTATTAGTAGCGCTTCGCAAGTGTCAATTTTTAATTTTCAATTCCGCAATTGGGGGCATTTTCTTGAGTTGCGTCAAAGCCCATTTCGTAGTGTCTTGAACTTTTGACTCAGGAGCATTGACAGTTTGGGATAATTTTTCTGTAACTTGTAACATCACCTCATAAACTCGATTTAAATCCCTAATCATATTTGGCTCAATCTGAGAATTTTCATCACCCAAAGAAAGTATCAGAGCTTGATTCATCGTTTTCAATGTATTGTTAGTGATTTCTGATATTGCCTTGATAATCAGTTTTTTTTCCTGAGAATCGGCTTTGACCATTAGCTCTACTAAAGGAATCATAGCTCTTGAATCACCTTTTTGAGCCAATCCTAAAATTGTTTCCTGTCGAATTTGACTGTCTTTTAATTTCAATTCTAGAATTAATTTACGAACTACATCTAGTTGTGCCACATTGGCATTAGGTGGGACTAAAACTGTATCGTCTTGAAATTGTTCCTGTTCAGGTAATTTATGATTATTACTAATTAAGCCATTTTGATTAATTGAGCCATTTTGTGAAGTCTCAGGCATCTGCAAAATAGTATTGTCAGAATGATCTAGAATATCTTCTTCATCTAAAATATTTTCCTTATCTAAACTATTCTCTTTTTGATCTAAACTATTCTCTTTATGCCAAATAGCTGTTGCTTGATTAGCTAATTCCTCTTCTTTAACTTCTTCGGTAACTTCTTCTTTGACTTCGTCCTCAAGATTTACTTCTACCTTTTTCAATAATAAAGATAATAAGAAAATAGTGAAAATACTGGTTACTGCGATCGCGCTGAGGAAAAGATTTTTATTGATTTGTTTCTTTTCTGGCTCAACTGGTGATTCTGGTAAATTATTTTCCGGCTGATCATTTAAAGAATCATCAACATTTGTACTAGGTACTTCTGCCACAAGTTGATATTCATTATAAGTTTGAGAATTTTTAGCCTCTAAAGATACGCTAGTTCTAGGAGAGTTCAGAGTAGTGATTCCAATAGCTAAAATAAGAGAAAGATAGTAAGTCATGTATGTGGGAAAGAGTAAGCTACCAAATCAGTTCAAATAATACTAAGATCCTAACATTAATTAGTTTTATCTCTTAGGTTCGGTAAAATCTGTTTTTTCTATCGAATTATTCACTTTATCTGATATTTGTTCCTGCTTTTCATGATTATTTAGCCAGTTACGCAGCTCCTTAACTAGCCAAAGAAGTTCATCTTCACTAATATTTTGTCCCAATATATAGGTATCATTGGCATGTAGTTTTGAAGTAGATTCGGTATTAATAATTAGAGATTCTATTTTTGAATTAGCTTGTTTTTTATTTGGAGAAGTGTATTGCAGAGAAATACCATTAATAGCAGAAGTTATGCCTCTACGAATTTTGCTAAAACCGCAAAAACTATTAATGATAGAAAATTGTGTGCGATCGCATCTGATTTTGGTTGTAATAAATAGGTCACGGAAATCAGGATAAATTAACCATAATATAATCAAAGCAAACATTATCATGGGAGAAAACATTATCCTTAAAAAAAATATAATGCTACCCACTACAAGCAAAGAAGGAAAACCAGGACTCTTGCCAAATAACGTTTCAAAAAAATTTCTTAGCTTAATAAATACTTGCCCAGGAATAATAATTTCTAGAAAATCAGAGTTTTTCTTGATTTTTATATTGCTACCAACTGGGGTGTTGGTTGAATTTAATTTTTCTGTCTGGTCCAATTTTGAATTAGTCTGAGCCTGCTCAATAGAGGTTAATTCTTGTGCCATATCTGGTAAATGTTTTAAGGCACTAATGGCAGTTTTATATCGCTTTTCTACCGCGGGCGCAATCATTTTATCTAGCCAATTAGCCAATTGGGAACTGACAGTAACGCGATCGCGAAATTGAATTTTTAAATCTTTATTCGGTAAGTTGTTCGGAGCAGTTCTCGTTAATAAATGAATGAGCGTAATCCCTAAAGCATATAAATCGGAGGCAGGGACAGTTTTACCACCAAATTGTTCTAATGGCGCATAGCCATAGGTTCCCACCACAGTAAAAGTTGTTCCTTCGGGAGCAAAACTATCTTGCACCGCTCCAAAATCAACCAAATAAACTTTATTATCATCTCCCAATAGTAAATTACTAGGCTTAATATCTCGATGTAAAATAGGAGGATTGAGCCTAGTAATTTACTATTGGGAGATGATAATAAAGTTTATTTGGTTGATTTTGGAGCGGTGCAAGATAGTTTTGCTCCCGAAGGAACAACTTTTACTGTGGTGGGAACCTATGGCTA
>JBCCYD010000056.1:0-20808 GCA_039190385.1 Cyanobacteria bacterium P01_F01_bin.143
ACCAAACTTTACATTAAAGGTAAAAAACCTACCCTTGTAAGCGTCTTAGTACTCCCGTTACGATATTTTGGTTGAAATCGGCATCGGCTTGATAACGAATTTTCACTTTTTTATTTGCCTTTTTGCTGTTTGGCTTTCATCAACTTCTCGTACAAAATAGGATCACTGGTTTGTAATGGTTGAGGCATTGTTTCAAATGCTGCCGCTTCTGCTGTTAAATAAGCATCAATCTCGTCGTGATTAGCCAAATAAAAAGCGATCGCTCCGTAAACTTGTTCGAGTGTCAGTAAAGGAAAAGATTGAACAATGCTTTCGGGAGATAATCCTTGTTGAAAAGCACAGATAACGGAGTCTAGAGAAATCCGAGTCTCTTCAATCCAATAAGTATCATTGCGATACTCTACATATGATTTAGGATTTACAACCAACATAAATTTTCTTACTGTCTATATCGTCGTAATTGTTCGCTACTGTAGCAATATTATTCGCAATTTAACAAATTTATCCAACGGCAAGAACTTTCAGAACAAAATGAAAATAAATAGTTGCAACTTCCTAAAACTTAGATCTTCTTGTTTAGCTGTGTAGGATGCTGTTAGCGCAAGCGTAACGCATCCCTAGAAAACGCTCGGTAAATGTTATAAAATCAAGATCTAAATTAGCGGTTGAAAAGTTGTTATCTGATCTGAGCTAATGGCAGAAGCACCAAAAAGTAGACAAGACATCAATAATGCTGGTGTAGCGACGGGAAATGTAGAGGGAAATCAGAATATCTATTATGGTTCTGCTCCTCGTTCTAGCTTTGGAATTCCTTTTCAAGCTCCTCCGTTACCGAGTCATTTTGTGGATCGTCCTGAAGTTAGTGAAGATCTGAAGCAACGGTTGTTAGCAGATTTAACTAATCATTCAGGGACTTTGGTGATTAGTGCAATTCAAGGTTTGGGTGGAATTGGCAAAACGATCCTGGCTCAAGCTTTGGCTCATGATCCGCAGGTCAAAGAACGTTTTTGTGATGGAATTCTTTGGGCGACTTTGGGTCAACAACCTGATATTTTGTCTTTGCTGCAAGGTTGGATTGTTGCTCTGAAAGATTACGATTACAAACCAACAACTGTTAAGGCTGCTTCGAGTCATCTCAATAGTTTGCTATATGACAAGGCTGTTTTGTTGGTTATAGATGATGGTTGGAATGTAGATGATATTGAACCTTTTCGGGTTGGTAGCGGTAATTGTCAAGTGATTATTACGACTCGTCGAGCTGATGTGGCTGAGGAAGTGAATGCTCAGCTTTATTCGTTGGATTTGATGAGTGAAGAACAATCTTTAACGCTTTTGGCAAGGCGTTTAGGAAGAGATTTAGCAGAGGAAGAAAAAGCGGCAGCTCAGGATTTGGCAGCAGCAGTGGGATATTTACCGATTGCTCTTGATTTAGCAGCAGCGAGGGTTGCGAGGGGAAAATCTTGGTCAGATTTGAATTCGGCTTTGACGGAAGAGATTGCTCGTTTAGAAGTGCTCGAAGGTGTGCGTCGTCGGAGCAAGAAGGAAACTCGTTTGGAAGCATCTTTTAATCTTAGTTTGAATGTTTTAAGGGATGATTTTACTGAAGCTTGGGACAGTTTTGTTTGGTTGGGAGTTTTACCAGAAGATGTCAGTATTGCTGCGCCAATGGTGGCAACTTTGTGGCAAGTGGAGGTGGCAGAAGCGGCGGATAGATTAGAACTTTTTTGGAATGATGCTTTATTGCTGCCTAGTGTTCCTGTAAGAATTGGGGCGGAGGAATGGGCAAGTTATCGGGTTCATGATTTGCTGCATGATTTAGCGATTAAGTGGTTAACTACCAGGGAAAGTCCAGGATTAGGATTAACTATTCCCGAAGCTCATAATATTTTATTGGAGCGTTATTGCGATAATTTGGATGATGGGAAATGGCACAAAGTAGTTGATGATGGTTATATTTGTGAACGCTTGACTTGGCATATGGAAAAAGCAGGAGCGGTTGAAGCGATTCATCAGCTTTTGCGGGAAGAAACTGAATCAGGGAAAAACGGTTGGTATATAAAATGTGAAAGTTTGGGGAAAACAGCTATTTTTGTTGGTGATGTTGCTCGGGCTTGGAAGTTGGCAGAAGCAGAGTATGAAACTAATCCTGAAATAGCGATCGGTTTACAATATCGCTATGCATTAATAACTTCTTCACTAAATACCATAGCGGCAAATATTCCTCCAGAATTAATCTCTGCATTAGTAGAGAAAAAGTTCTGGACTCCCGCTCAAGGATTAGCCTATGCTCTACAAGTGCAATCTTTACCTGAGCGAGTGGAAGCTCTTAGTATAGTGATTCCACACTTTCCAAAGATTGCCTCTGAAGCTTTAGAAACAGCGAGGAACCTAAGAGATGAATCCTCCCGAGCAAAGGGATTAATAGCTCTAGCACCTCAGCTACCAGAAATTCACTCTGAAGCCTTAGAAGCAGTGAAGAACATAGGAGATGAATTCGACGGAGCAAGAGCATTAAGAGCTTTAGCATTCCAGCTACCTAAAATTTACCCTGAAGCCTTAGAAGCAGCTAGGAAAATAGGAAATGAATCCAACAGAGCAGAGGCATTAAGCTCATTAGCGCCGGAGTTACCAGAGAATTTACTAGCTGAAGCCTTAGAAGCAGCTAGGAAAATAGGAAATGAATCCAACAGAGCAGAGGCATTAAGCGCATTAGCACCCCAACTACCGAAGATTTACCCTGAAGCCTTAGAAGCAGCGAGGAACATAAGAAATGAATTTCACCGGGTAAAGGCATTAAGTGCACTAGTATCCCAGCTACCGGAGAATTTAAGAACTGAAGCCTTAGAAACAGCAAGGAACATCAGAAATGAATTTAACAGAGCAGGAGCATTGAGAGTTCTAGCATCCCAACTACCGAAGATTTACCCTGAAGCCCTAAAAGCAGCAAGGAGCGTAGGACATGAACCCCTCCGAACAAGGGCATTAAGCGCATTAGTATCCCAATTACCGAAAAATTTACTAGCTGAAGCCTTAGAAGCAGTGAGGAACATCAGAAATGAATTCCACCGAACAAGGGCATTAAGCGCATTAGCACCCCAACTACCGGAGATTTACCCTGAAGCCTTAGAAACAGCGAGAAACATCAGAAATGAATTCTACCGAACAAAGGCATTAAGTACACTAGGCTCCCAGCTACCGGAGAATTTAAGGACTGAAGCCTTAGAAACAGCGAGGAATATCAAAAATGAATCCCACCGAACAAAGGCATTAAGCGCATTGGTATCTCAGTTACCGGAGATTTACCCTGAAGCCTTAGAAACAGCGAGGAACATCAGAAATGAATCCCACCGAACAAAGGCATTAAACACACTAATACCTAATGTGAATAAAATGTTTGATTTTTTGCCTTATGATTTTTGGTGTGAAGTGATTCATTCTCTGGCGAGTTTGAAGCGAAGCGAATTATTAGAAGAAATTGGCAAACATAGCAACATCATTGCAGAACTAGGAAGTTCAGAATCCATTAGAGAAGTTGCTGATGCGATTCATGATGTAAGACGATGGTTTCCCTAAAATTAAAACAAAGTAGCCGATCGCCTGTTGCAGATTTTGAAAAACAGCAATTAAACTTTGGTTTTCCCACATAAATTTGCCAAAAACATTTATGGACAAAATAAGCACAGATGTCTTAGTTGTTGGTGCTGGAACAGGAGGAGTCGCCGCAGCAATTCAAGCCGCTCGTTCTGGAGTACAAACCATATTAGCCACAGAATTTTCCTGGCTTGGCGGAATGCTCACCTCCGCAGGAGTTTGCGCCCCCGATGGCAACGAGTTAGCAGCTTGGCAAACAGGTTTATGGGGAGCATACATCAAAGAACTACAAAAACGACAAAGCGGAGGACTAGACAATGCCTGGGTTAGCCTATTTACCTATCATCCCACTGTTGGCGCAGCAATTTTTGACGATTGGACAAAAAAATTAGAAAAATTACAAGTAATTAAAACAGGAAAACCTCTATCCGTTCTCAAGCAAGGCGATCGCGTTACGGGAGTAACCTTTGCTAATCTCACCATCGAAGCAACCATCACCATTGATGCCACAGAATTAGGAGATTTATTGGCGATCGCAGAAATTCCTCATCGTTGGGGTTGGGAATTGCGATCGCAATTTGATGAACCCAGCGCACCCATTGAACATAATGAAATAACCGATAAATATACTGTTCAAGCACCGACTTGGGTTTTTTTATTAGACAAGGGAAAAGGGGAAAGGCAAAAGGGGAAAGGGACAAACAATAGGGGAAATCTATTTAAGAATACTTGGGAAAATTATGGCGCGGAAAAATTCCTAAATTATGGAAAACTAACCGATAACCTCTACATGATCAATTGGCCGATCGCAGGTAATGATTATGGACTCAAAAGCGATCGCTTAACCGAATCAGCAAAAGCAGCCGATGAATTTTTAATTGAAGCCTATAACCATAGCTATAACTATGCAAAGTATTTACAAACAGAATTAGGAGCAAATTACGGCCTAGCGACTAACATTTTTCCTCACCATGAAAATCAGATTTTACAAAACCCAGAAATTAAACTTGATCCTGCCTTTGCTCTCCATCCCTACTATCGAGAAAGCCGCAGAATTATCGGCAAAACCACCATTACCGAACATGACATTTTACCGATGACTAATGGTTATGTTGCATCTTTGCCAGTAAATGACCAAGGAGAAGTAAACGCGATCGCGATCGGAAATTATGCCAACGATCATCACTATCCCGGCTTCGATTTTACCCTACAACCTAAATCGATTAAATGGGGCGGACGCTGGACAGGAACACCTTTTACTATTCCCTATGACGCGATCGTTCCTGAATCTATTGATGGCTTACTCGTTTGCGAAAAAAATATCTCTGTTTCTCATATTGCCAATGGCAGCACTCGCCTGCAACCTGTTGTAATGAATATTGGGCAAGCAGCGGGAATAGCAGCAAGCTTATGTATTGCAGATAATTGTCAACCTAGAGAGTTAGCAGTGCGCAATCTTCAAAATGCTTTACTGCAAGATCCAACTGCTCCATCAGCAGTTATTCCTCTATATAATTTATCCCCACAAGATCCTCAATGGTTATCCTGGCAAGAATATTATTTAGATCATCCCGAAAATTATCCTAGAGACGGAAATTGTCCTCAAACAAGTCTTGATAATTATCTAATTCCCACGGGAAATCATTATCACGGTATTTTTCATCTTAACGGAACACAAGATTATAAATTCACTATTAAAGCTAATACAGACATATCTCAAAAATCTTGGCAATTAATTACCATTGATCCTCAGATTAATCAACAATTACTAAACTTAAAAAATGGCATCAAAATTAATGTTGTTGGCAAGCTAAATTACGCTGGAGAATGGTTAATTGTTGAAAAAATATTGTAAAAAATATAACTAGTAAACGCAGGGATAAACACAATACCCATCGCAAATTTTCCTCCTCCGCTCCTCCGCTCTCTCTGCTCCCCTGCTCCCTCCGCTCCTCTGCTCCTCTGCTCCCTCTGCCTTCCCCAATAGGTTCTCCAGGGACAAAGCTAAAATCCTTCCGTATAAGGGAATACTGAAATTGAATTAACTGTAAGTTGAATAGCAAGGCAAATGAATCATCTCGACATGACTGTGGCTATTGAAAATATAGTTGCCGAGAGAGTGAAGGCGACGGCGACTGTCATCGATAAAATTCGTCGTTCCCAAGACATTAAGACAATTTTCACCAGTGCTACCAAAGAAATACGTCACATTCTTCAGAGCGATCGCCTAGTAGTTTATCAATTTAATTCCGACTGGAGTGGCCAAGTTGTTGCCGAATCTGTCGGTAGCGGTTGGATTTCTCTTATCGCCGAGCAAGAAGAAGATCAAGTTCTGAGGGGAAATCGCATTCAAGGCGATCGCTGTCTCCTTAGAGATTGGAAGCAAGGAGAATCAGATAATGCTTTTAAAGCCGATAGCTTTCTTCAAGAAACTGCGGGGGGCAGATATGCTTATGGACAAAAATTTTCTGCCGTAGATGATATTTATTCCAAAGGATTTCCCGACTGCTATGTGAGATCCTTAGAAAAAACTCAAGCGAAAGCTTATTTAATTGTTCCTATTTTTCAAGAAAGAAAACTTTGGGGTTTACTCGGAGCATATCAAAACGACAGTACAAGAAACTGGCAAAAATCGGAAATCGATTTAATGATCCTGATTGCCCAACAATTAGCAGTAGCACTCCAACAAGCAGAATATGTCAATAAACTAAAAAAAGCCTTTAAAGAACTAAAACAAACTCAAAGACAGTTAATTCAACAGGAAAAGTTGGCTGCTCTAGGCCAGTTGATTGCCGGCATCGCCCATGAAATTAATACGCCTTTAGGGGCAATTCAAGCCTCGGCAGGCAATAATACGAAAGCCTTGGTTGCCGCGATCGCAGAGCTACCTCAATTATCGGAATATCTCAAAGCCGAAGAAAAAGAAATTTTTTTCCAATTACTCAATCGGGCGATTACCCGCAAACCCCATTATTCCTCTAGTGAAAAACGACCCCTCAAACGTCAACTAGCAAATCAGTTACAAACATATGAAATTGACAATGCCAGAAGAATTGCCGATTTACTCATTGATATTGGGATCTATGATCAAATTGAATTATATTTATCATTACTCAAACATCCTTATGTCGATTGGATTTTAGAATTAATCTATAATCTAGCCTGCTTGATGGGCAATACTCGAACCATTCTTACTTCCGTAGAAAAAGCATCGAAAGTTGTCTTTGCTCTCAAAAATTATTCTCGTTTCGATCATAGTGGACATAAGCATTTGGTAGACATAACTGAAGGATTATCAACCGTCCTCGAAATTTATCACAATCAATTAAAACAAAATATTGAAGTCGTCCTAAATTATCAAAAATTACCGAAAATTTGGTGCTATCCCGATGAATTGATTCAAGTCTGGACAAACTTAATTCATAATGGCATTCAGGCAATGGAAAATGGCGGAACTTTGATCATCACCACCTCAGAAGAAAACCAGGGGATTAAAGTAGAAATTAGCGACTCAGGCAGCGGAATCACCCAAGATATTAGAGAGAAAATCTTTGACCCATTTTTTACCACAAAACCTACTGGGGAAGGCAGTGGCTTGGGATTACATATTAGTAAAAAAATAATTAATAAACACCAAGGAACTATTGCCGTTGAAAGTGAACCAGGACATACTAGATTCAGCATTTGGCTACCACTGTCAGTTAGCAGTTAAGAGTTAAGAGTTAATAGTATTAATACTCAAATGATAATGAATAAAACTGCAATTATCTGTGTTGATGATGAAGAAATTATTCTTAGTAGTCTAGGAGCACAATTGAAACGTAGTCTGGGTAAGGATTATGACATCGAATTGGCCTCTAGTGGTGATGAAGCCCTTGATTTATGTGCCGAACTAACAGCAGAAGGAATTGCTATTGCAGTTGTGATTTCTGATCAGATAATGCCTGGCATGTCAGGAGATGAATTTCTGATCAAACTTCATGCTGATTACCCAAAAACTCTCAATATTCTTTTAACAGGTCAAGCTGAAGCTGATTCCGTGGGGAACATCGTTAATGCGGCATCTCTTTATCGCTATATTACGAAACCTTGGGATGAAACAGACTTAATATTAACTGTTAAAGAGGCTTTAAGATGTTATGAGCAGGAGCAACAACTAGCTGAGAAAAATATTTTATTACAAGAAGCAAATAATCGATTTCAGAAAACCAATCATAAATTAACTAAATCTTTAAAACTATTATTGGCAGTTTTTCAAACTTCTGGTGACGGTATTCTAGTTTTGGATAATAAGGGTGAAATCGTCATTTTTAATCAAAAATTTGCTACTTTTTGGCAAATTGAGTCAAATTTAATCAAAGGAAATATTGAGAATATTTTAAGTTTGATTTCCCATCGTCTTGTTAAGCCGATGACCTTCGAGGCAATAAAGCAAAAATTTCAATGTGATTTAACAAAAAAGGAGCTTTTCAAATTACGGAATGGCACCATTTTAGAGTCGTATTTTCAAACTCACAAGTTGCATGGCAACATCGTTGGTAGAGTTTGGGGATTTCGAGATGTGACGGCGAAGGAGCGAGAAAAAGAGAAAGCGTTACATAAAGCCCAGTTTGATACTTTAACAGAATTACCCAAGCGACGTATTTTAATTTGTCAGCTAACCGATGCGATCAGCAAGGCGAAGAAGAATTCCCATCTATTAACAGTCATGTTTCTAGATTTGGATCGATTTAAAATGATCAACGAGACTTTAGGTCATCAAATCGGGGATTTATTATTGCGGCAAGTTGTCCACAGACTTCGGGAATCTGTGCGAGAAGAAGATATGATTGCTCGTTGGGGAAATGATGAATTTACTTTGCTGTTGCCCAAAATTTACCATCAGGATGAGACAACTGCGATCGCAAATCGAATTTTAGAGTCTTTTGAATCTCCTTTTGTGATTGATAATAGAAATATTTACCTGACTCTTGGTATTGGCATTGCGATTTATCCCGAACATGGCACGGATGCGGAGACGTTACTAAAAAATGCTGATTCAGCTTTATCTCAAGCGCAACAAATGAGCCGACATAATTATCAATATTATGATCCGACTTTTTCCAATCAAACTCATCAATTATTAGCTTTAGAAAATCTCCTCCATTCAGCTTTAAAAAAGAATGAATTCATCGTTTACTATCAACCAATTGTAAATGTCACCACAGGTAAGATTGCCAAGATGGAGGCTTTATTACGCTGGAAAAATGATCAATTGGGTTTAGTTGCACCCTATCTTTTTATTCCTTTGGCAGAAGAAAATGGCTCGATTATCCCTATAGGCGAATGGGTTCTCAAAACTGCTTGTGCTCAGAATAAAATTTGGCAAAATATGGGCTTAGATCCAATTAAAATATCGGTTAATTTATCGGTGCGTCAGTTCCAACAACCAAATTTAGTAGCGACTATTGCCAGAATATTAGAGGAAACTCAATTAGATCCTTGTTATTTAGAGTTAGAAATCACCGAAAGTATCACGATGGATGATACTGAATTGGCAAAAACTATTCTGACAGAATTACATGATATGGGAATTTCTTTATCAATGGATGATTTTGGTACTGGTTATTCTTCTCTTGGTTATCTTCGGCAATTTCCTTTCCATACGCTGAAAATAGATCGCTCTTTTGTAAAGGATTTACATCCTAATTCTCAGGATATCGCGATCGTTAATGCGGTGATTGCCCTTGGTCAAGGATTAGAACTGAATGTGGTCGCGGAGGGTGTGGAAACGGAAAAACTACGGGATTTGCTGAAAAATTTGGGCTGTGAATATATTCAAGGTTATTTCTTTAGTCGACCTGTACCAGCAATTGAAGCAACTAGGTTGTTTGATTATGATTTTCGAGAGTAGTTTAAGCGTCAGCTGTTTATTCGACTAAGACATAGCGATCGCGTCCCTGTTCTTTGGCTAAATATAAAGCGCGATCGGCGTGGGCGACGAGATATTCGGCAGACGAGATTAAATTCCCCTCAGTAGTAGCGATTCCACAGCTTATGGTCACAAATTCACTAGCTTGGGAACTGGAATGGGCAATCTGTAAAGTTCTTATGCGATCACAAATACGCCCGGCGATCATAGCAGCAATTTCTGAGCTCGCATTGGGCAAGACCACCACAAATTCTTCTCCTCCATAGCGAGCTGCTAAATCTTGGGGACGAACTGCTTTACTGATGATCTTCGCTACTTTTTGCAGGCATACATCGCCAGCCTGATGACCATAGGTATCGTTATACTTTTTAAAAAAATCTACATCACAAAGAATTACACAAAGACTTTGTTGCTTTTTGCCAGCTCTTAACCAATGTTCTGCCAAAAATCTGTCAAAGAAACGGCGATTGGGAATTTGGGTCAAACCATCAATAAAAGCAAGTTTCTTTTCCTTCTGCTGTTGATAATTACTCAGAGCTAAAATTGCCAAAATCACGGAACAGAAAGGCGCAATCACCGGTAACCACCAACCTAGCAGAAATAGTAGATAACCAGTGCCTAATAAAATAGTTCCTGGTATGAGCACGCCGATCGCTGTGAATTTGACAAACAATAAATTTTGGTTCTCAAAAGAATTATTCTTCGATCCCCAAAAGCCAATTGCCGAGCCGAGTCCAGTCCAGGCGATAATCCAAAGCCATTCCCCTAATTCATTAAAAACCCTAATGGATTGACGTCCGTCTAAAGCAGAGCTAATAATCTGACTGGAAATATTGGCGTGAATCAAGACTCCGGGTAAATGTTGTGAGTTATTGCCATCGCGGCTATGGGGAATAGCAAAATAATCATTGAGACTTTGAGCTGTCGAGCCAATAATTACTAGGCGATCGCTCATTAAATCTGGGGGGATATTTCCCTTTAAAATATCCATGATCGATATTTGCTGGAAACTACTTTCTGTTCCCCGAAAATTCAGCAAAATTTGAAAACCCCCAGCATCAGCGCGGACATATCCACCATCATTACTTTTAAAAGGAACAAAAATTGCTTTTCCTAAGGCTCTTTTTGCTGTATCGTCCACAGCTTCTAGAGTCACACCTTCTTCGGCTAAATACATTAAAGCGAGTCTGGTCGCTAAACCGAGTTGAACTTGATTCTCGTCAATTTGAATCGATAACAAACCTCGACGCACTATCTGATCTTGATCAACTACTAAATCTGCTAAGGCAACTTGTCCTTGCTCTTCTAGGATGGGTGAGGGGTTTACTTTATCATTAATCGCTTTTTCTATGCCGATTAAATTGGGAGTTGAACGCAAAACGGCAGCTAGTTTTTCAGTTCCTGGTTGGACAGGCAAATCTCGATAAATATCTAGACCAATAGCTCTCGGTTTTTGTTGGCTAATATTGGTAATTAATTGGCTGAGAACATCATCAGAAATTGGCCATTGTCCAATTTCTTGAATATCTGATTCATTAATCGTAACCACTACGATCCGTTGCTCTGGTTTTTCGGACGGACGAAGACGAAACCAGCGATCTAAAGTAGACAACTCTAAGGATTGAAAGATTCCTAGATAGCTAAATGCGATCACCAAACCGGAAACACCGCAAGTGATGCCTAAAATACTTCTAAGCTTTTTGAGTTTTTTTAAATTGTTGGTCAATCTAAACTTTGTCAAAATTTTAGTTGTAGCTAGAATTTCGACTCCATTGTCGCTTGCGGTTTTGAATTTGTCAGTAGCTAATCATTATCAATAACATCATCAAGAAAATTAACCCCTGCCAACTTCTTCAAAAATCTTGGCGAGGATTTCTCCGGCACCTTGGTCTTTTAGTTTATTGGCTAGATCTTGACCAATTTGTTCAGCATTACTTTTGGCACCGCTGATGGTATCTCGAATTAATTGCTTGCCATCTAAACTTGCCACCATGCCGACAAGAGTTAGGGTATCTCCTTCAATGGATGTGTTGACCCCAATGGGAACCTGACAACCACCTTCGAGTGCTCTGAGAAAAGAACGTTCCGCATAGCAGCGATCGCGACTATCAGCATCTTCTAACACTTTCAGTATTTCTAAAATTTCCGTATCACCTTCTCGGCATTCAATGCCTAAAGCTCCTTGACCCACAGCATGGAGAGAAATTTCCGAAGGAATAATCTGATGAATGCGATCGCTCATATCCAATCTTTGTAAACCTGCTGCGGCTAGGATAATCGCGTCATAATCACCCGCATCCAATTTTGCCAGACGAGTATTCACATTCCCTCGCACATCTTTAAATGTTAAATGGGGATAGTGATAACGAAGTTGAGCCAATCTTCTTAAAGACGATGTTCCAATGACTGCACCTTCGGGAAGCGTGTCTAATTGTTTATCTTGATGTTTGCTATGAACTACCAAGGCATCTGCTGGATCAACTCTAGTGGAAACACAACCCAACATTAATCCTTCTGGAAGGTTGGTGGGCAAATCTTTTAGGGAATGAACAGCGAAGTCAGTTTCGTTATTGAGCATGCCGACTTCTAGTTCTTTGGTAAATAGGCCTTTGTCGCCAATTTTTGCGAGCGCTACATCTAGAATTTTATCGCCTTTTGTGCTTATTTTATCGACTTCAATCTCCAGATTGGGAAAATGTTTTTCTAGTTCTGCTTTAACCCAATAGGTTTGTACTAGGGCTAATTGACTTTTACGAGTACCAATACGAACAGTGCGAGTATCAACCGAGTCCATAGAAATTTTCTTAAGAATATATAATAGGGAACCCGATCTAGGGTATCGCAGTTCTTTCCCTGGTTGAATTAATTTTTGTTCTTTTGGGCGGAATAAATTTTATAACTAGACTACATAAGTAATTAATCTTCCAACTTAGTACCATCCCAAGGGCAATATTTCCATGAAACATGTGCTTCTTTGCCATTAGGACAAATTCTAGAAACAAATAGAGCATCTAGAGGTAAATCAATCGTTAAATTAATATCTTCTTGTGGCTCATCACTAGATAGTTGAACTATGATGGTTCCTTCTTCGTAAGGTGAGATATGTCTATCTCCCTGTGAATTTTGATCTTCAAAGGTCAAGAAATGGAAGTTTTGGCCAAAATTCCCCATCATCTGCTCGATCATCGGTCTAATTATATTTTGTAAAAGTTCGACATCAGAGGATATTGTCTGGGCAGGTTCTATGATTTTTCTTATCCCATTGCTATCTTCAAAAGAGAATGTCAATTGGTTTTTAATCGTTTCCAAGTCGTAGAAAGTGGTAGCACCAAAAGAAGATATTTTTCCTTGGACTACACCTAACATGAAATAAGGTTCTAATATTTTAAGAAATTCGTCTCTTTCTGCTGCTGACATGGAAGGATCTTTACTGATACTAATTGCCCAAAATTCCTTGGGAATCCACCAGATTAGAGTAATAGTATCTTGAGAATCAGAACTTTGAGTTTCTCTAACTAGGTTATCGACATTAACATCTTCTAATTTTTTGGGTTCTAAGGCTAAGGCGATATCGGGAAAGAAAATCTGAGGTAGCAGAGAACTTAATAGTATTAATTTAGGAATAAAACTAAATTTTTTCATTATGTTATTGGTGTTTACCTCAAAATATATATGTTGGCATTAGAGATAATTAATAAATTATCTCCAAAAGCAATTGTAAACCTAGTTTGCCCAATTTTTGTGATTAATGCTAAATTACTCTCGAATTCAAAAAGCTTTTGATAATCCTGCTTGCTTTAAGAGCAATCCCAAATATACATTATCCTATGATATGGAAGAATGTAAATCCGATATTGAACAGCAGTGACAACCAACAGCATTGAATTAACAAACGAACTTAAATCAATATTTAGAGAAACGGCGCAAAAGTTGAAAGGAAGCGAACGCCGTCAGTTTATGGCAAAAGTAGTCAGAGTTTTAGGTGTTGGGGGACAAACCCAAGCAGAACGAGAATTAGGATGGAACCGAGGGACGATTCGCAAAGGAATGAAAGAATTGAGACCAAGTTGCCCAATTTACTCGAAGATATTACTCCAAAAGCCATGAATAAGCTGGAAAAGAACTTCCACCGGTTACCAGGATTGGAGAAATGGTTTGTTGAAATCCCAGTTAGCACTGCCTAGCTATCGGATGACTTTTTTCTTGGATTGCTCTTATGAGTTGAACCATGAACAGTTCTTTATCTTATAAAGGCTACATAGCTCGTATTGAGTTTAGTGCAGAAGACGATTGTTTTGTTGGTCATCTATTAGGAATCAAGGATATCGTAGGTTTTCATGGCGAGACAGTTGCTAAGCTTAAAGTAGCTTTTGAAGAAGCGGTCAATGATTATTTGGATACTTGCGAGAAAGTAGGAAAGTCACCGCAGAAACCATATTCTGGAAAATTAATGCTCGACATTCCTCCAGAAGTCCATGCCGCAGTTGCAACAGCAGTAGAATTGAGTGGAAAAACTATTGATCAATGGGTAACAGAGACACTGAATCAAGCAGTACAACTATGAATATATTGATTTAGTGTCTACTTGGAATATTAAGCAGAGCGATCGCATATGACAAAAATACTTGATACCAGCTTTTTGTTTACGTTAACTGGTTGAAACGATTATTGTGAGAATTCTAAGATTGACGTATTAAGTTACACGTCATATTTTTAGGTATGATCAAATCATTCCGTTGTAAACAAACGCAATCTCTTTTTGAAGGTGGCGATTCGCGTCAGTTTTTTATTATTCGCGATCGCAGACTTCATTTATAGCATATTTAGAGCGATTTGACATTATATCCCAATGCAGTGCATCTGTGATTAAAAAGCGGGGAGTATCACTTAAATCCTCAGTTTCATGAGCAATTACAAATCTTGGAGCCAATCTAACTTCATAGCTCTTAGACTAAAATTTTGATTGCTCGATTGTCAATATTTAAATCTTCTAGCAAATTCTTCTCTTAATTTAGACCTCACCTCTAACATGATGAGCAATTTCCCCCTGGGAACGTTATCTACCTCAAAAAACTGAGGGTTTTCTTTCTCCTTCTCTTAGCAATTAGCATCAAACAGTAAGATATTGATGCACCAAATCATCAGTTAGATCAGGAGTTGCCCCCTGAGAGACTATCGCGCCTTTGTCCATAATGAAAAACTTCTTGGCTAATTGTCGGACAAAATCTATCTTCTGCTCCACCACAATCACCGTAATTCCTTTTTCTTGATTAATTCTTTTCAAAGTATCTTCAATTTCTTGGACAATCGAAGGCTGAATTCCCTCAGTTGGCTCATCAAGTAACATAATTTTTGGATTGCACATTAATCCTCTGGCGATCGCGAGTTGTTGTTGTTGTCCACCACTAAGCAATCCTCCTTGACGAGACAAATGTTCTTTGAGCATAGGAAAAAACTCAAAAATCTCGCTCGGAATTCTTTTGCGACTTTTACCCGTAGCACTAAAACCCAATTTCAAATTATCCAACACCGAAAGATAGGGAATAATCTCCCGCCCTTGGGGAATATAGGCAATACCATAACGCGATCGCTTATAGGTTGGAGTTTTAGTAATATCTTTCTTGTCAAAAATCAGGCTTCCTTTACTTAATTTATTCAAGCCAATAATGCTCCGTAACAAAGTAGTCTTACCTACTCCATTGCGCCCTAAAAGACCGACCATATCTCCTTGGTTGACAATCATATTGACATCAAATAACACAGGAGTTTGGCCATAACCAGCAGTCAAATTTTGCAGCTCAAGCAGCGACGTCAATCTGTTCATCAATTTTTTCTCTTCCTAAATAAACTTCAATTACTTGGGGGTTATTTTGAATTTCTTGTACCGAACCTTCAGCCAATTTTTCACCTTGATGAAGTACCACAATTCGCTCAGCAATTTGCTTCACAAATTCCATATCATGTTCGATCGCCACAACAGAATGATTTTGCGCCAAAGATTTAATGATTTCTCCTGTGGCATAGGTTTCTTCTGGTGTCATACCTGCCGTTGGTTCATCGAGTAAAACTACTGTGGGGTCTTGGGCAATTACCATCCCAATTTCTACCCATTGTTTTTGTCCATGAGATAAAGATGAAACTTGAGTTGCCGCATCATCTAATAACCCAATACGATCTAAAACATCAATGATTTTATCTCGCTTCCCTTGAGTTAATTTGGCAGTAATTGAATTAAGAATGCTATGAGTTCCTTTTAAGGCTAATAATATATTTTCAAATACGGTTAATTCGTTATAAACATTGGGATTTTGAAATTTACGACCAATTCCCATGCGGGCAATTTCATAGGGGTTTTTATTAGTAATATCTTTACCTTGGAAATAAACATTACCCGAGGCCACAGGAGATTTAGAAACGATCGCGTCCAACAGAGTACTTTTTCCTGCACCATTAGGCCCAATTATTGTCACAATCTCGCGATCGCCAACTTCTAAACTTACACCCTTTAAGGCTTTAAATCCAGAAAAGATAACTTGTAAATCTTTAACTTCTAATATGGAATTCATAGCTAATAGAATTGATAATTGAAAATGGAAAATTGATAATTGTTTACTCTTTACTTTTTGAGGCAAATAATTTGGTGACTGAGCCGACTAGACCGTCAGGAATAAATAACACAACAACTAAGAGTAAGATCCCGACAATTAATTGCCAATCTTGGGTAACTCTTTCGGCATAATTTTGAATTTGACCTAATAAAATCGCGGCAATCACTGGCCCAATTAAAGTTGCCCTACCACCGATCGCAACCCAAATAACCACCTGGGTGCCAAAGGCTACCGCCAAATAGACAGGAGAAATAAATCGATTGAGTGGAACAAACAAACCTCCAGCTATCCCTGCTATCCCAGCAGAAAGCGTCCAAATAAAAATCTTGAAATTGGCAACATCATAGCCCAAATAAGAAATCCGATTTTCGTTTTCTTTGATTGATCGCAAAATCAAACCAAAATTCGATTGGGTCAACCACCAACTACCAATTAAAACAAAAGTAGTAAATAGCAAGATCATCCAATACAAACCATTCAAGGGAATGTCGAAACCAAAAACACTGAGTCGTGAAACATCAGTAATGCCATTAGTCCCGCCTGTATAAGCTTGTTGACTGATAAAAAAGGTGGTCAGAGCTGAAGAAATTGCCAGGGTGATAATCGTAATATAAACACCACTAACTTTGGAACGAAAGATGAACCAGCCGATCAGATAGGCAAAACCTGCTGGGATAAGCACCATCGCGATCGCGGCTATAGGAAAATATTTTAAGGGAGCAATAAACCAGGGCAATTCTGTTAAACCATTCCAGACCATAAAATCTGGTAAATCGACGCCATAGGTATTTCCTTCGGCCGAAAGATTGAGCTTTAGGTAATATGCCGCAGCATAACCACCCAGGGTAAAGAATACTCCATGGGCAAAACTGAGAATGCCAGTAAAGCCCCAAACTAGATCTAGAGATACGGCTAATGCTCCAAACAATAGGAGCTTTGATAATAGAGATACCTGAAATTCACCCAATACTAAGGGTAAAATCGCCATGATGACAAAACTGATACCGCCAATGACGGCTAATCTAGTAGGAGTCCGCGATCGCGTTGCAATACCAATTGTTGATTGTGCCATGTTCTAAAAATTGCTAATTGCTCAATGGTCAATGTTTAATGTTTAATGTTTAATGCTCAATGTTCAATGTTTAGCTGCGTTTTTGAATGGTAAATAGACCTTCTGGTTTATAGCGAATCAGGATGATCACCGCAGCCAAAACAATTACCCTCGCAGTTGGATCATTCAACAGATAGGCTAACCCCGAACTCGATTCGCCAATGAGAAAAGCACCAGCTAAAACCCCAATCAACTTATCAACTCCCCCTGTAACCACTGTCATCCAAGCATCCACCAGATAATCTTGTCCCATAGGAGGAGAAACACTTTTCAGCGACGAAATTACCGAGCCAGCAATTCCTGCTAACCCACAACCATAGGCGAAGGTCACCATATCAACCAAACTAGTATTAACGCCCAAACATTTTGACATCTCTCGATTTTGGGTAACAGCTCTTACTTGACGACCGAGATCAGTGTTATATAGTAAATAGCCCGTTGCTGCGAGTAAAGCAAGTGCGACCACGACAATAAAAAGTCGATAATAGGAAATCGCGATCGTAGGAGAACCTTGGGCATCACTTAACAAAGTTAAATTCCCTGAAATATAAGGCGGAGATTTAACATATTTCAGCTGGGCTGTAAAAATAAGTTTAATGACACCTTGCAAGACGATACTCAGCCCCCAGGTAGCCAGCAATGTTTCCAAAGGACGACCATACAAGCGCCGAATAATACTCACTTCCACTAAAGCTCCAATCGCCCCAGTAATCAGAAACGAAAAGGGAATAGTTAGGAGTAAATCTAAACCAAATACTGATTGCATTAAGAAGGTGACATAAGCCCCCAGCATAATGAATTCACCATGGGCCAGATTGATAATTCTCATGACACCAAAAGTGATAGCCAAACCTAAACCCGTTAACAACAGAATGCCGACAATGCTAATGCCATTAAGCAGTTGATTGGCTAGGGCGACAATACTAAAAGAGCTAACACTTTCTTCTTGAGCTAGATAATAGAGAGGAGTTAAATAAGCATACATGGGATTTAATGAACTTGTGACTTTTGACTTCCCCTCCTTGGAGAGGTTAGGGGTGGGTTGGTTTAGGTGTGTGTAGGTGGGTACTAGTAAAGAAGAGCGTAAATAAGCTAACTGTACGGTTAGGAACAATCAAAAATCCTAGAAATCAAGACTCATTACTTATTACTTATTATCTCGATCCTGCGAAGACAGGACTCATTACTTCCGCGTAGCAGCACTAGGTTTTTTCCAAATATTTAACCTGTAAGTCTTTACCAGTTTCTTTAATTGGACTAGAGCGATCATCAGGAGTCGGGCGAGTACAAACACGACCAGGATATAAAGTCTGACTCCAGGCGATCGGCTTAACCGCAGCAGGAGTCTCAAAAACAATCTCTGCCTGACCATCAGGACCCCATTTGCCAATACGGGAATATAGATAAGTGTGATAATTTTCCGCATCTATTTTCACTAAACCTTGAGGCGCTTGGAACACTTGCCCCCGAGTCGCTTCTCGCAAAGTCTTAGTATTAATTTCGCCACCTTCTTTGAGGATATCGCGCATTGCTTGTGCCATAAAGAAGGTTTGCAGATAAGCCGCTTCCATCACGCCATTTGTAACACGGTTTTTACCAAATTTAGCCTTAAACTGTTCCACAAAAGCTTTATTCTCTGGAGTATCCACAGTCTGGAAATAATTAAAGCTAGTATAATGGCCTTCAGCATATTCTGGACCCATCGCCTGAATTTCTTCTTCTGTAGTCGGATAAGCCATAATCGGGATATTTTCAGACGTTATCCCCGCATCTTTATACTGACGATAGAAAGCCGGAATACTATCACCAACGAGGTTACTCAAGACAAAATCTGGTTTTGCTTGCTTAATTTTATTAATAATCGTAATAAATTCGGTCGTCCCTAGGGCTGAATATTCATCTCCAACAACTTGACCGCCGATTTTTTCTAATTCTGCCTTAGCAATCCTATTACTTTCTTTCGGGTAGATATAGTCTGAACCGATGAAGAAGCCTTTGGGTCCAAAATTATTGAAACAGTAAGGAATCGAATCGGTGATCTGCTGATTTGGAGCAGCTCCTGTATAGAATACATTGGAGCTACATTCATTGCCCTCATAATAGACAGGGTAGTAAAGTATGGAGTTTTTATCTTCAAAGACTGGTAAGACAGACTTTCGGCTAGCAGAAGTGTAACAACCCAAGACACAGACTACTTGGTCTTCGTCTATCAGACGCTTGGACATTTGGTTATACAAATCCCAGTTGGAGTCAGGATTAACAACTACTCTTTGGATTTTGCGTCCTTCAATCCCTTCGCCATTACCTTCCCAAGGGCCTGTATTGGTATTTATCTGTTCTAAAGCCAAGAAGGTAGCATCTTGTAAGGATTTTTCGACGATCGCGATCGTCCCTGTAGTTGAATACATTACTCCGACTTTAATCGGATTTTCTCCTAAATCTCCGTCTCCACTACTAGAAGCGTTACTAGTGCAGGCAGCGACAATCCCAGAGCCAACAGCTAATGAACTATACTGAATAAATTTACGACGACTTAGTTGACTAAATAAAGTCTGCTGATTTTTTTTTCCCATTAGTTCCTCTACATTACTTGATGAAATTAAAAATATTTACAATGAATTAGACTGCTAAATTTTGAAAGAATTAAGTAGCTTAACTTCCTAGCAGATAAAAATTATGTTACAGCATCATAACCACACAATAATTAATCTCAATAATCAATTTGGTTACACTGAAGAATAAACTTGTCTTTTTATTTGTTTTGTATGTTTGATTACAAAACAAATAATTTTTTATAGGTAGCTTTGTTTCCATAGGCGTTAATAGCGTCTTCCTAATATTGATAATTCTCCGATCGGAATTTTTTCATAATTATTAGTTACCGAAGATTGATAACAAAAGTCTTGTGATGCTAGTAAACAGTAAGCTTTAAGAGCTATCAACCCATTAAGTAAAGGTTGAATAATTAGGTTTTTCTTAAGTTTTATATGAATTAGCTACCTATCTCTAACTGTTATATATCTGCATAAAATTATCATTGAAAATTACAGAAATCTGAAATAATATTGGGAAATGTCATGAATTGAAGATATAGAAAAGCATTAAAAACTCACTCTGTAATTTTTTGTAACCGTTGTTACTTTTGCTATTTACTAAATAATGCATTATTCATAATCAAGATTGTTATTGTTACTTAAATGGCTTAGTCTTTTGCAGAAATACATTGCATATTTTTCTGGATATTTTGCTTGTTTAATGTTGCAAAAATCAAGGAAAATATGCCTCTTGCGAAATAGATAAAAACTTAAAATATCATACTAAGAAATTTTTAATCTGATAATGGTAGTTCGTAATTTTGGAGAATTAAAGACATGGCAAGTACTGGCAGTGTTAGTTCGTGGGCGGAATCATTATTAGTCGCAATGATTCAATATCCTGTTCCTGTTATCAAAGGACCTCAAGACATTCAGACTCAAGTCAAACAAATATGTAAAGCCGTAGACAATACCAAAGCTGGCTATCCAGGTTTAGACTTAATTGTTTTTCCCGAGTATTCTACTCAAGGGCTAAATACAAAAATCTGGACC
>JBCCYD010000057.1:0-20562 GCA_039190385.1 Cyanobacteria bacterium P01_F01_bin.143
AATTTGATAGACAATCCTTAGCTCCCAAGCTCGAAGAACATAGCGAAACTATACCCGAAATTTTATTTAACTTATTAGAGCAAATAAAGCTTCCCCTACTATTACAAAATGCTGAGGGAAGTATTTGCTATCAAAATTCTGCCTGGCATCAACATTGCAACTACGATAAAGAAGCTTTATTAAAAGATGATAAAAGAAAGGGTCGCTTCCTTACCGCTGAAGAACTAGCATTGCAATCATTCTTGTTCTTGGAAAATCTGGAGGCAAGAAAAACTGCTAACTCCACCGAATGTTATTGTCCCATAGGAGATCAAGGGTTTAACTCTCTATTTGTCGATTCTGGCTCTCCCACGATGCCCAATCAACTTTTCCCTAAATTTTCCTTGAGCAATTATCCCTCAACTTCAACAGAAAATATTCATGAACAGATTTTAAATAATAGTTACCTTAATATTCAGGATGAGAATGATTTGTCCTGGCATTATATACGGTTCCCCATTGAACTTCCTGTCCAAAATCAGGGAGATCGCTCTTCCCAAAAATATTTGTTAGTGCTCGGAATTCAACTAGAGGAAAAGTTATCGACTCAAGAGAAAGGCAATCTGGAGGAAGTCGCAGATGTGAGCGAAGATGGCATTCGACCCAGCTCTGATCTAAATAAACTGAGAAGATTGCAAAACGAGTTTATGGTCAGTATTTCCCATGATCTAAAATCTCCTTTGACAGCCATTATTGGATTATCAAGTTTGCTCAAGGAAGAAAAACTAGGTTCTCTCAATTCTCGACAAATTCGCTACTTAGATCTAATTTATCGTGGTGGCAGACAGTTAATGGGCATCGTGACTGATTTGCTGGATATTACAAGTTTGGCAACGGGGAAATTAAAACTTAAATGGGAAAAGATTGAGTTAGAAAAATTATGTTCCCAAGCATATCAACAAGTTGTTGCGAGGTTGAAGGCTGTTCATAGTCAAGATAGGGGTTTAGTTTTACCTCAATTCAACTGCCATCGGTCGCCTGAGGCTGAATTCGCGATCGCGGATCGACTCCGGTTAACTCAAATTTTGATGCGGTTGCTAGAAAATGCGATCAAATCAACTCCTGGATCAGGAGAAATTGGGATTCGCATTGAGAAATGGACGGAATGGATTGCAATTATTGTTTGGGATACGGGCAAGGGCATCGCTGAAACTTTTCAGAAGTCTTTATTAGAAGAAATGTTTGAGCCAGATAATTTTTTAACTTCCCCAGAAAAAACCACTGGTTTGGGTCTGATTTTAGCTCAACAATTGGCTCAATCTCATGGTGGTGATATCTCTTTTACTTCTCAAGTCGATCGCGGTAGTGAGTTTACCTTACTATTACCGGTAAATAATCCCCATAGAACAGAGGAGACAAGCGATCGCCATAATCATCAATCTACCCTGGTTTTAATTGTGGAAACTTCTACGGCGGTTATTAAGGATTTAACCGAAAATCTACATCGGCTGGGCTATCATACCGCGATCGCCCGTAATCATAACGAAGCTTTGTACAAAGCAACCCATTTGCAACCGACCAAGATTATCCTAAATCAGGAGATGACTAAACTTGCAGAGCAAAATATTCTGTTGGCCTTAAACTCTAATGCTCAAACTGCTGATATTCCTCTCATCTTGATGAGCAAAGAACGTTACAAAGCAAATGCTCCATCGTTTCCTGACGAGCAAATTTTCCTCTCGTCCCAGAATAAAATTAATCCTGAGATTCTAGCCGAACATTTTCCCTCACTGACTAGTCAACATTATTGCCCAGGAAAAAGACTTACCATGTTACGTCTTTGCCTAACGGATGGAGAATTAAATTTAACTGGTTCAGAAATAGATTTACTATTCGAAAATCCTTCTTTTAACCTTTGTCATCATATTATTGAGGCCGATAGCATAGAACAAGCTCATATGTTGGCGAGAATTTGGAAGATCGATACGATTATTTGGGATAGCAGTAATTTAGAATTTCCTTTATCAGCTTTGCGATCGCTGGTAACTTTTCCCAACCTAGCGCAGATTCCCATCGTGACATTGGATGAATCCACTACTGCCGCAGCCAATCAATTTGAAAACTTAACTGTGTTTCCTTGTTTAATTCCGATTAACGAACAAAATATCGCTGAATTAATGGAAGTCATTCAAAGTGCTGCTACCGCAATTGATCATTAATGATCAATCTTCAACTATAAGCAGCAATTAACGCATATAATAATATCCTTACTTCTTCTACCTCAAGTATTATCAACTTAGACAAAAGAATGACTGTAGTTGTCTTTGGCAGTATTAATCTCGACCTAGTAGTCGAAGTTCCTCATTTACCCACAAGGGGTGAAACTGTTATCGGAAATCGTTTTTTCTGCGCTACTGGTGGAAAAGCGGCAAATCAGGCCGTAGCCGTGGCAAAATTAGGTGTTCCTGTTTACTCCATTGGTCGGGTAGGAAGCGATAATTTTGGTCAAGTTTTATTAGAAAATCTCCAACTAGCAGGAGTTGATACCACAGGAGTTACCATAGACTCCCAGACCCATTCGGGGGTGGCATCAATTGTGGTTGATCAAAGAGGTGATAATGCGATCGCCTGTGCCGCCGGAGCTAATAATCTCGTTAGAGAAACAGAACTGAAAGCATTTGAGCAAATTATTCCTCAAGCAAAGGTGATTTTACTGGAATTGGGAATTCCCTTGCCTACTGTGATGGAAGCCTTGAGGCGAGCTAAATCAAGTAATTGCACAATTATCTTAGATCCTGCTCCGGCGCGATCGAGCTTGCCCGAGGAACTTTATAATTTAGTCGATATTCTCACTCCTAATGAAATAGAAGCGAGCCAACTAGTAGGTTTTACTGTTGATGGTATTACCACAGCTAGACAAGCAGCTTCCTTTCTTCATCAAATGGGAGCGAAAAAAGTAATTATCACTCTTGGTAGTCAAGGAGCTTTTTGCAGTACGGGAGAAGAGGATTTTTGGCTGAAACCGATTCCGGTAAAAGTGGTAGATACGGTAGCAGCCGGAGATGCTTTTAATGGTGGCTTATCTGCCGCGATCGCTGCTGGCAAATCTTTCAGAGAGGCGGCAATCTGGGGTAATGTTGCCGGAGCTTTGGCAGTTACCCAACGAGGAGCACAACCTTCTTTGCCGACGAAAGATAGTTTTATGGAATTATTAAATCAGCAAGACATTTAACAGTTAACAGTTATCAGTCATCAGTTATCAGCTTATGAATCGTTTATCGAAGATCATTACTTCATTAATATTAATCCTTGGGGCGGGATTAGTTTTGTTGCCCTTGGGTATTGTACTGCTAACATCATTTGCTCCAGCTGCGGCATCTTTGGATTCTGTTTTTGCGATCGATTCGTTTACTTGGGAAAATTATCGTGAAGCCTGGAGTCGAGGTCATTTTCTCTTAGCTTTTGCCAACTCGACGATTGTTGCTGTGGGGGTTACTGGGTTACAAATTTTCACCTCCGCCCTAGCTGGCTATGCTTTAGCGAGAATGAAGTTTCGTGGGAGAGAAACTATATTACTCATCATCATTGCTACTTTGGTAATTCCTTTTCAGTTATTAGTAATTCCCATTTTTGTGGTCTTGAAATGGGGACATCTGCTTAATACCTACTGGGCATTAATTTTACCGACGGCGGCTAATGGATTTGGCATTTTCTTAATGCGTCAATATTTTTCGACTATTCCTATTGAATTAGAAGAAGCAGCAGCTCTTGATGGGGCAAATCGTTGGCAAATCCTGACTCGGATTATGTTGCCCTTGGCGCGGCCAGCATTGATAACTTTATTTCTGTTTACCTTTATTGGCGAATGGAACGATTTGTTTAAACCTTTGGTCTTCACTACGCGACCTGAATTGAGAACTGTCCAGTTAGCGCTCTCAGGATTTCAAGAAGCATTCACTAATAATTGGCCTCTAATGATGGCAGGAGTAGTTATTGCAACTATTCCTGTGGTTTTATTATTTCTTGCTGGGCAACGTCAGTTTATTCAAGGAATTGGCTCTACGGGGATTAAAAATTAACGGGAATCAAAAATTAATTTACTTTTTTTTAGCTCCAAAAAATCCACTAAAAAGTCCTTTACTTTCCGATTTGGAATTATGAGACTTAGATTTACTTGTTTCTTTGACTTTGCCGTTCTTGCCTTTTATATCCTGATTTTTGGTTAATTTATTTAACTCTTTTCTAACTTCAACGACTATGGGATCTTTAGGATTGGCTTTATGGGCTTTGCCAATATGAACTTTTGCCATCGTTATTTGATTCTGAAGAAGATAAATTTTCCCCATAAGTCCATGACAGGTACTATTATTAGGATCTATTTTGATTGCATCTCGTAATTCAGCGATCCCTTGTGAGTAACTTTTCTTCTCAATATATTCTTTAGCCCGACGAATGAAGGACGCAACTCTGTCCTGCGGCACATTCTCTTCGACTGGTTTGTTTTCTGGCGCTGATTTTGGTGGTGATGGTGGCTTAACTGTTTGTTGTTTCTGTTTTGGCTGTGACGGTTGAGGTGGTTTTTTATTGGCTTTGGGGGCAATATTTTCTTCTCGATTAATTCCTCGACCTTGTTTAACCATTAAGTAAACTAAATTTAGTTCACTGATGACTGCTATTCTGTCTGTGACTTTTTCGAGATCTTGATATTGATTGGTAATTAGCTTCTTGAGATGTTCGTTATAGACTATTTCCAATTTGTGTTTTGATTTAATCAGTTCTTGGGCTTGCTTGCTCACAACGTTCACGCGATCGCCTTTTTCTGCGAGTTGCTTACCAATTTGGGTCAATACTAGCTGATGCTCGGCGAAACAATTTTTTCGTGATAATTGTTCATATGCTGGATTGACTAGTTTCGACAAAATGCTATTGGCCAGCTCTTTTCTGACTTGATCCCCTTTACAAGTATCAGGATGTAGTTTTTGGGCTATTCGTAAATATTTCAAGCGAATATTCTTCGGATTGTCATCAAGGGGAACACCTAAAATTGCATGATAATCGGTGATGTTTAGTCTAAAAAGTCCGTGTTTAATAGCAAACGCCATGGGAAATTCTTATAAGTAGAAAAATAGCTAATATTTAGTTAGCTTCATAACTAAAACTTGTATCGATATTATTCCCAATAATTATTTCCCACTAACATTGCTGTTCTATTTTTTCTTTTTGGAGCTTTTTTTATCTTTGATATTAGGTGCCATATTTCTTCTCCAACTGTTAAGCTATGTAGCGAATTTTACCTGGTGTAAAAAAAATAAAGTAATATTAACAAAGAGCGACGAAAGGGCAAAAATATGCTGGTTATCGTTACAAATAAGCAAGTATTGTCGGTGAATCAAGTTTGTCCAGGATGTTTGATGGCGGATCGTGGAGGTTCTCCCCGTTGGCATCAAGGAAAGTTGGGTTGCGGTAATTTGCTGAACAACAAAACGCAAGATGGCCAAGCTAGGATTTACCAATGTCAAATGGGATTTCGAGTTGCAGAAGTGGAATGATAAAAATAGGGTAAAACTTAATATTCTAATAATGGTTAGTCGATAATATATTTCTGGACGAGGAAAAACTAGAATATATTTGCTGATTATCGAAAATCATGACTATTGTTAGGAATTCTGCCGTAAAAAAAACCAGGAGAAGTCGGAATCTATGGTTTGAAAGAATCATGGCATTGCTCGCGACTCTGAATTTACTTTTAGTTTTCTTTGATTTAACTTATATTCCATTTCGCGATTTCTGGTTTAATGGGCAAGTCAGAATCGGTCATATTACCTCTGCATATATAGAGACAGACGGGATTTCTCTTGATTTAATTCCGGCTAATATTTCCAAAATAATTACTAAATATGACGATATTAAAGGGATTGTTCCCCATCGAGCAACGGCAACCTATATCGATAAGGTAGCGGAGTTGGAAGAACAACTGGCGAATAATACTATTGATTCTCCTGCGATCGCCAAGACCCTACAAGAATTACGCGATCGCAGTGTGGACATGGTAGATAATGATCCTTTTGCTGATGCTGGAAAATCGGGGACCTTAGAAAGAATCAAAAATATTATGCGGGAACATATTCCCAATGAAGAAAATTCTTCTAAGCAAGCTTTTCAAGAATTTTGGACTGTGGATTATTTACGCGATCGCGCTAAGGAAGAATTAGCTTTTATCAATCAGGAAATTGTTCCCCTAATGAAAACTAACTATTTTCGTTATTGGGCGGAAAACAATGATCATATAGATAATTTTGGCTTAATTGACCTGCCTTTTTGCTTAATCTTCTTTTTAGAGTTTCTTTGCCGGACTTGGTATCTTAGTCGTACCTATACGGGGATAAGTTGGCGGGATGCAATGTTGTGGCGTTGGTACGATATTTTTCTATTTTTACCTTTTTGGCGTTGGTTACGAGTTATCCCCACGGTGATTCGTTTAAACACAGCAGAATTAATTAATCTCATCAGTATTCAAAAACAAATTAGTCAGGGGATCGTCGCGGGAATTGCTGAAGATATTACGGAAGTCGTGATTATTAGAGTGATTGGTCAAATGCAAACTTCGGTGCGTCAAGGAGAGATTACGAAGTTCCTAGAAGCAGGAAGTGATGATTACATCGATCTTAATAATATTAATGAAACTACTGAACTGATTAAGATTTTTGCTAATACATTGGTAGATCAGGTATTACCGAAGATTCAACCAGAAGCGGAAGCTTTATTGGAATATAGTATCGAAAAGGCAATTCAACAATCGGGCGCTTATCAAGGAATTAGCTTAATTCCTGGCGGAAAAGATGCGGTTTCGAGTCTTACTCAGCAATTAGTCACCCAAAGCTATCAAGGGTTTTCGGCTGCCTTACAGGCTGCTTTGGCAGAGGATAAAAAACTTGAGAAGTTGGCAGAGAGTTTGATTGATAGTATTCGCCAATCGTTCTTCACAGAAATTCAAGGGAAACAGCGCTTGAAGAATATTGAAAGTTTAATCGTGGATTTATTGGAAGAAGTTAAGGTTAATTATGTAGAGCGTTTGTCGGAAGAGGACGTGGAACAAATTTTGGAGCAAACTAGAAATTTACGGAATGTTACCCATCGATAAATTGTTAAGTATGGTTTTATAGAAATGCGATCGCGCAGCGCCAGCCTTCGGCTGATCGCGAAGTAAACAATCCTCGCGATCGCATTTTCATAATAGTTTTGAGACCCTTCGGGTACAGCTGCACAATTAGCAAACTCGCGCGTTCCCTTGCGTCTTACGCCGACGCGGGGTCGCTCGTCAATTAGCAATTAGCAATTAGCCATTAGCAAAGCAATTACTTAGCAGATAAAGTACGGCGCTTAAGTGACATTTGATAAGCTTCGATGATATCGCCTTCTTGCCAATCAGCAAATTTAGTGCAACCAATACCGCATTCGTAACCAGCATTAACCTCTTTGGCATCTTCTTTCATTCGTTTCAGCGAATCGAGGGTACCTTCATAAATCATCTTATTATTACGGCGAATCCTCATTTTACAATTACGAACTACTTTGCCAGACAGCACATAACAACCAGCTACAGCGCCTCTTCCGACAGGGAATACAGCTCTCACTTCTATTTGACCCAAACTTTCCTCAACTTCTTCTGGATCTAGCAGACCTTCCATGGCCCCTTGAATATCATCTAATAGTTTATAGATAATATCGTATTGACGAATATCTACGCCCTCATTATCCGCCGCCTGACGAGAACCACTAGCGAGAGTAGTATTAAAACCAATAATGACAGCACCACTAGCTGCTGCGAGATCAACATCAGTTTCGGTAACTTCTCCCGGAGAACTCAACAGGACACGTATTTGTACTTCATTTTGTGGTAGCTGCTGTAAGGAACCGAGTATGGCCTCAACAGAACCTTGAACATCTGCTTTGAGAATCAAATTTAGTTCCTTGAGTTCACCCTCTTGAGCTTGAGCCGATAGAGTACTCAAGCTAACCCGCCGAGAAGACATTGCTTTTTGCAAACGAGTGTCGCGCTGACTTTGGGAGCGGCTTTCGGAGATTACGCGGGCCTCTTTCTCACTGGAATAAACATCAAATTCATCTCCAGCTTCGGGAACATCATTCAGACCCAAAATTTCTACGGCAAAAGAAGGTGTTGCTTCCTCGACTTTAGCTCCGCGATCATCAATCATGGCACGAATTTTACCCAAAACCGAACCAGCTACGATGCTATCGCCGACCCGAAGCGTTCCGTTTTGTATCAACAAACTAGCGACAGGACCTTTTGTCCTATCTAAATGCGCTTCAATTACAGTTCCTTTAGCTGGTCGATTAGGATTAGCTGATAATTCCTCAATTTCGGAAACTAAAATAATCATTTCCAACAGCTCGTCAAGATTTTCCCCTTTTAAGGCACTGACAGGAACCATCGTTGTGTCACCACCCCAATCTTCAGGAACTAAACCCTGTTCGGTTAATTCTTGCTTAATGCGATCGGGATTAGATTCTGGTTTATCTATTTTATTAATCGCCACAATTAAAGGAACACCCGCTGCTTTCGCATGACTAATGGCCTCTTTCGTTTGGGGCTGCACTCCATCATCAGCTGCCACGACCAAAATAGCAATATCAGTGACTCTAGTTCCCCGAGCTCGCATGGCTGTAAAGGCCTCATGACCTGGAGTATCGAGAAAGACAATTTGCTGTTGCTGGCCTTCATGTTCCACATCAACATGATAGGCTCCAATATGCTGGGTAATTCCACCAGCTTCTCCCTGAGCAACTTTACTCTGACGAATAGAATCTAACAAAGTAGTTTTACCATGATCAACATGACCCATGATTGTCACCACAGGAGGACGAAGTTGCAGATTATCCAAATCTTCCTCATCCAGCATTTCAGTTTCTTTGGTAGCTGCTGATTTCTCTTCTGGGATTTCTACCTCAACGCCCAATTCCTCGGCAACTAGGCGAGCCGTATCTAAATCTAAGGTTTGAGTAATATTGACTGCAATACCCTTGAAAAAGAGATTTTTAATAATATCTGTTTCCGGGATTTCTAACATTTCTCCTAATTCTCTAACTGTCAAATTACTAGTTAGCGTAATTTTTTCTGGAGGAGTAGCTACGGTTTTGCGTGTTTTGCGCTCTGCCTTAGGCGTTTTTTCCGCTTTAAATGGTGTTTTCTTGGGTTTTTTCGTAGTAGCTGCGGTAGAAGCCTGTTTCTGAAGTGATTTTGGTTTAGGAGGGCGAGCCATCGATAAGCTCAGAGCCGTAGAATCCTGTGCGACCTCTTGAGAGAGACCAAAATCATCATCATCATCATCAATGACTGGTTTCGGTCTACGTTTACCTTTATTTTTATTGGCTTTAGCTTGTTTCTCAAGATTATCTTCTTCCTCGTCTTCCCAGACCTTTGCTTTAACTTTACGGGGAGGATTAGGTCGTTTGAGTTTATCAACTTTAGTGATGGGAGTATCTTCTACTACTTCAACCTCAGTTTCATCTGTACTATCTAATTCTTCAGGGATGGCGGTTGCCTTTAAGTTAGTATCAGGTTCGGTCGCCGTTTTTCTCTGAGGTCGTTGTAATTTTAAAGCTTTAGGTGGTTGCTTTGCTTTCTTCTTAAAAGGGGCATTGGGTTCTGCTTGGGACTTATCTTTTTGAACTGTAACCTTCTTTGTTGTAGGCTTAGTAGAAGCTTTACTTTTAGTTTTTTTGTTCGCGATCGCAGGAGCAGTTTCTTGAGTAGATCTCGCCACGGGCTTAACCAATTGTGGTCTAGCAGGAGGAGCAATCATTTCCTGTTTTGCTGGCTCCTTAACTTGAGCTGCTGATGGAGCAGCGGTTTTTTTTGCGACCGAGGTGCTTTCGGGTAAAGAGCGTGAGGATTTGTCAGAAACTTTGGGAGGGGCTTGAAGTTGAACTTTTGGTGGCACAGTTGGTTGAGATGAAGAACTGGTTGGTGAAAAAGTTTTGGGCTGATTGGGAATTTTAGGAGGTGAGGCTAATCTAGGTGCAGAGGTTGATTCTGTTGCGGAATTACTTTTATGGTGAATAGCTAATATTTGCGGCTTGCGTTTTCCCTTGATCACTTTTTCCTTCTTGCTTTGATCAAGATTGGTTTTTTTTGTCGTTGCGGGATATTTTTCGGCGATCGCTCTTACCCTTTCTGCTTGATTATCAGTAATTGTACTACTATGACTTTTAACCGCAATATTAAGTTGTTCACAGATATCTTTAATGTCTTTATTGTCCAAATTGAGTTCTTTTGATAATTCGTAAATTCTAATTTTTCCGTTGTTCATCCACTATGCCCCCTAATGCCGATTAATAAAACAGCTATTCTCTGACTATCCGTAGGTTGATGTTGATTTTCATCATTTTCGACTACCGTAAAGTTTGAAATCGCTTCATTAAATATAATTTAAGTAATTTTGATTGAATATTGTTCTAGTTTTTACGATTAGTACCTCCATGTATCTTATTCTAAAGAAAAATGCGAAATTGTTTGTTTTATTTTCAGTTTTTAAAGTAAAAATTTAGTTGAGAAAAATTCTGCTGGCAATGATGCTAGTTAAATTTCTGCTGCTAAGCGCTCCTGTAATAAATCATAAATCGTTTGGGGCACAATAGCTCTGAGGGCTCGCTTGAGGAGATTTTTGTATTGAGCTTTTTGCAGACAATCAGATTTGGGACAGATGTAAGCAGAACGACCTATTCCCTGGTCTAAAATAATTTCGTGGGAATCAGGAAGTCTGATAATACGCCAAAATTCTTCTTTAGATGCGGTCTTTTTACAACTTATACAACGTCGATAATTTATTTTCATAGGCTATACCGCTGCGCGGAAGTCAAAAGTCAAAAGTCAAAAGTCAAAAGTTAAAAATCTTTTTCTCTATAAAGTAGGCAGTAAGTATTAATTTAGGTTGTTTCTGGCTCAAGAGAGGAAACCTCGTTAGCTTCAGTTGGTATAGGGGAATCAGTTTCATCAGTTGTGATTTCATCTGATTCAGAAGTAGATTCAACATCGTTAGACGTGGCTAATTCAGCTTCTGCATCGTAGGTAGCACTATTCTTGATGTCAATTTTCCAGCCAGTTATGCGAGCGGCCAAACGGACATTTTGACCTTCCTTGCCGATCGCCAAGCTAAGTTGATCTTCGGCTACTAGAACTAAAGATTGTTTTTCTTCGGTATCAACCAACAAAACTTTATCTACTCTAGCTGGGCTGAGAGAATTAGCGATATAGGTAGCCGGATCAGGAGACCAACGAATGACATCAATTTTTTCGCCCCGCAATTCATTAACGACCGCCTGAATTCTTGAGCCTCTAGCACCAATACAAGCTCCTACCGGATCAACATCTCTTTCTAGGGTATCTACAGCTATTTTGGTGCGAACTCCAACATATCTTGATGGTGGACGAGCTTCCCTGGCCACAGCAACAATGCGGACAATTTCTTCTTCAATTTCGGGAACTTCGTTACTAAACAGTTCTACTACTAGTCCAGCCGCCGCCCGGGAAACAATTAACTGTGGTCCTCGATGGGGAGTTTCTCGAACTTTTTTTAGGTAAACCTTAAAGGTGGAATTGGAGCGATGGGTATCGTTGGGTAATTGTTCTCTTTTGGGCAGCTCGGCTTCTACTTCTGGTTGCCCTAGACCACTACTGACAGAAACGATGACTGATTGTCGCTCAAAACGGAGCACTCTAGCTTGTAATACTGTATTTTCAAGATCTTTAAATTCATCTTGAATCAGTTTTCTTTGGCGATCGCGCAATTTCTGTAGTAATACCTGTTTCGTTTGAATTGCGGCCATCCGACCAAAATCACTTTGTTCGGGAGTGACATCTACTGTAACCGTATCTCCCACTTGGATATCCGACTCTCCCACAAGATCCTGAACTTCCTGTAAAGAAATTTCGAGATCGCTATCTTCAATATCTTCTTTCTTTTGCTCAACAATAGTTTTAGTTGTAATAATTTGAAATCCTTCTTCTTCAGTATCTAAATGAACATTAAAATTTTCAAAATGTTCTTCACTAAATTGACGACGGTTAGCTTCTTTCGTCCGACGGAAACGCTCATACCCTTTAACCAAAGCCTCTTTCAAGGCATCTTCTACTGCAGTAGCCGGTAAATTATACTGTTGACTAATCTGTTCGAGAGTATCTCTAAGACCTGGCAAACTGATTAGAGTCATAAATTGTTGCTCCTTAAAAAATAATAATTCTGTTTAACCTTGTTCTGGTCGCTCGTCAATTTCTACCTTGGCAACTAATTCTCGGGGAATAGTCATAATCTTTCCTTTTTGATTAATGAATAGTGACTCCTCATCTCTCCCTTGAAGTCTTCCTGACCATTGCTGGCGATTTTTAAAAGGGGAAACAGTTTCCACAACAACGGGAAAACCTTTAAATGACAAAAACTCACGATCCGTGGTCAAAACACTACTAATCCCAGGACTAGAAACTTCTAAGACATAAGCCCCAGGAATTGTCATTGTTTGGTCTAATTTCTCCTCTAGAAGCCGACTCATTCGTTCACAATCTTCAAGACTGGTATCCTGATTCCGATTGCGAACTTTTATTTTAAGTAATGGGGTCTTCTTATTAGTTTGAAATACAATCTCCACTAGCTCCAAATTAAGGTCTTGAAGGAGAGGCTCTGCTAAATCTACAATTTGAGGAATTAGAGGATGAGTCATCAGGAGTTGTACCAGATTAAAACTGGCTAGAGGTCAGTTTAAGCAATAAAAAAAGCGGGTAAGACCCACTCCCTATCTGTATTAGAGATTTTGGTAGGTGGAAAGATTGACTTGTTGTTTCATTCCTCCCTCCCGACATTCTATCAGCAAAACATAGTCTTTGTGGACTAATTAGAGATAACACGCTTGCACTATTTGCTATCTCTCATCTTTCAATCGACAGAAACGCCCATATTTCGAATGTTAATTACTTTATCCTTGACTAAATCTGAGTCAACATCAGAATTCTTCATCCCGACTGATAATAAATCCGCCTTAACCATCAGCTCTACTAGACCATTAAAATCAACAGAAGGCTGCCAATCCAGTTTATCTCTTGCCTTGCTAGGTTCGCCAATTAGTAAATCGACTTCTGTAGGACGTAAATATCTCGGATCGAAAGCTACATAATCGTGCCAGTCAAGGTTGACATAACCAAAAGCAATATCTAAAAATTCCCTAATTGAGTGAGTTTTTCCTGTAGCTACCACGTAATCATCGGGTTCTTCTTGTTGTAACATCAACCACATGGCCTTTACATAATCTTTGGCATAACCCCAATCCCTTTTCGAGTCAAGATTTCCTAGATATAGTTTCTTTTGCTTTCCTGCCACAATATTGGCAACTGCTCTAGTAATTTTCCTAGTCACGAAAGTTTCTCCTCTGCGGGGAGATTCATGATTAAATAAAATGCCATTACAGGCAAACAAATCATAAGACTCTCGATAATTGACAGTTTGCCAATGGGCGTAAACTTTGGCACAAGCGTAGGGGCTACGGGGATAAAAGGGGGTAGTTTCATTTTGAGGAACAACCCTCACCTTCCCGAACATTTCCGAAGAACCTGCTTGGTAAAAACGCACTTGGGTCCCAGTTCGTTTTTGATAATCTCGAATTGCCTCTAATAAGCGTAAAGTTCCCATCCCTACTGTATCTACAGTATATTCTGGAGAATCAAAACTAACCCGAACATGAGACTGTGCACCCAAATTATAGATTTCTTCTGGCTGAACTTCCTCCAAAATTCTACGTAAGGTCGTCCCATCAGTTAAGTCGCCATAGTGCAAAAATAGCATGGCTTCTGGGTTGTGGGGATCAAGGTAAAGATGATCAATGCGATCCGTGTTAAAAGTTGAAGTTCTTCGAATTACACCGTGAACTTCATAGCCTTTTTTTAACAACAGTTCCGCTAAATAAGAACCATCTTGACCTGTAATACCTGTAATAAGAGCTCGCTTAGCCTCAGTCATACTAAAATTTGTCAGTAACTAAAAAATTAAGAATTGGAAGCAACATTTATAATAATGCTTTCCGTTTCTTTATAGAATCAATAAGCCCCATTCTTGCCAGGAAATAGTACGACGCCAATAGTCTTAAACATAATCCATAAATCTAATACCCAATTGCGACTTATGGCATAGTAAACATCTATTTGAATTCTTTTTGGGTAAGGGATATCATTGCGGCCAGAGACTTGCCATAATCCTGTAATGCCAGGTTTAATTTGCAAAACGGTATTGATTCGACGACCGTACTTATGCAGTTCTTCTGGCACTAAAGGTCTGGGACCGACGACGCTCATTTCCCCTTTGAGGACATTCCAAAATTGAGGAAATTCATCTAAGCTAGTTAAACGAAGAAAATGACCTATTTTGGTAATTCTCGGGTCTCTTTTCAGTTTAAAGTTGTCAGTGAATTCATCTCGCATCTCAGGGGAATCGGCCATGATAGTTTCTAGCATTTCATCTGCATTATTGACCATAGTCCGAAATTTTATACAGTTGAAAGGCTGGAAATCTTTGCCCACTCTTTGTTGAACATAAAAAATAGGACCAGACGAACTTAGGGCAATTAAGGCAGACAATATGATATAAAGCGGGGATAGAAAAATTAATACTGTTAAGGAAAACAGTATATCAAATAAACGTTTGGTTAACTCTCCATCTAAAGCTACTGCCAAGGAAAAACCTTGAGTTTTCTTAGGGGTGACAAGAGGTCTTTTTCGACCTTTCCTAAAAAATTTTTGTACTAGCTTAGTGGAGATAGTTTGGCTGTTAGTAGCAGTCATCTTACTCCTTCAAATCACACACACACCACAGTCCCAATCATATAGTCAAAGTCAGGCTGATTAAAGCTAATTTGAATATTAATTGGTACTTTTTCAGTTTTTTAACAATTCAAATTTTAACAATAACAGTTGTTTTGAACTTATTTCTTACCAGAATAGAATTTTTGACAACAATTGTCTATAAATTCTAAGTAGGACTTTTTAAAAATTGTCGGGTTAAACTTTTCTGCTTGTAAGCAACATTGCGACCAATCGATCTGATTTTGCTGTTTTTCAAAGTTTTTGACCGCTTGAACGATTGCTTCGACTGTTTGTTCCTTAAACAAGATACCCGTGCTTGTTTGAGGATATTGGCTAATATCTCTGACTATTTCGGATGCACCTCCTTTTTTGTATGCTATGACAGGCGTGCCACAGGCTTGAGCTTCGACTAGAGCAATGCCAAAATCTTCGCAAGCGGCATAAACAAATGCCTTCGCTTTGGCTAAATAATCCTCAACTACATTATGGGGTTGTAAGCCCATGATTTGCACGTTGGATTTGGCCAATTTACGAATTTGTTCGAGATCTGGGCCCGTACCAATAATTACTAGAGGTTTTTTAAGTTGATTAAAAGCTTCTACAATTAAAGATACTTTTTTATAGCTTACCAGTCGGCAAACTGTAAGGTAAAATTCTTCTTTTTTGGCAGGAGACTTAGCCGAATTTTGAAATCTTTTGGTGTTGACTGGAGGATAGATGACTTTTGCTTGACGGCGATAACAACGCCAGATGCGACAAGCCGTATGGTGAGAATTGGCAATAAAATGATCTACCCGATTGGCGGAGATGACATCCCAGGTTCGCAAACGATGCAAAATATATTTAGTTACAATACCCAATATTCCCCGCCCTCTAGGGTCTCCTCGAAGATAATCAAAAGTTAAATCCCAAGCGTAGCGCATGGGAGTATGGCAATAGGAAATATGTAACTGATGGGGACTGGTAATCACACCTTTGGCCACCGCATGAGAAGAGGACAAGATCACATCATAAGAACGTAAATCCAGTTGCTCTATAGCTAAAGGCATTAAGGGCAAATATTTTTGGACTCCTTTGTAGGTTAATGGCCAATGCTGGAGAAAGGTAGTTCCTATTGATCGCTTGTAAAGATAACTATTAGGATTGCTCGATTCAAAGTCAATTAAAGCGTAAACTTGGGCATCAATATAGTTCAATATTTCTTGAACTACTAGCTCTGAACCTCCTGTCGCTTCAGGAGTAAACCATTCATGGACTAAGGCATATTTTAGTTGCACAATTTATTGTTGCTGAAAAATCTTACTCCTAACTTTATCTTTTCCTCGACATTAGAAGCAAGTAGGGATAAAGCAGATTGCCTTTACCCCTATTCCAACTTCTGAGTTTATTAACTAAGAGATTCTAGATAGTCTCTAATTAGATTGCGGCGTCGGGGTTGTCTGAGTTTTTGTAATGCTTTGGCTTCAATTTGTCTGACTCTTTCGCGGGAGAGTTCTAGGCAACGGCCAATTTCAGCTAAAGAAAAAGGTTTTTCTCCACCAAAGCCGAAACGCATTTGAATAACCTCTCTTTCTCGACTAGTTAGTTCTGATAAGAGTAGTTGTAAGTCGCGTTGTAAAGATTCTCTCATCAAGGTTTCTTCGGGAGAAGCACTTTCAGTTTCTAGTAAGTCACCTAATTCTGTGTCTTTTTCTTTGCCAACTTTGATCTCTAGAGAAACTGAACGAGGTACTCGCAACAGAACTTCTCGAATTTGGGCAGCTGTCATGTCTAATTCGAGAGCGAGATCTTCAATGCAGGGAGTCCGTCCTTTTTCTTGGGATATTTTCCGTTGCGCTTTTTTAATCTTGTTTAGTTTCTCGGTAATATGAACGGGAAGTCTAATGGTACGACTTTGGGTTGCGATCGCTCTAGTAATGCCTTGACGAATCCACCAATAAGCATAGGTGCTAAAACGATAGCCTTTAGTGGGGTCAAATTTTTCCACGGCTCTTTCTAACCCCAAAGTTCCTTCTTGAATTAGATCGAGCAACTCTAAGCCCCGGTTTTGATATTTTTTGGCCACAGAGACGACTAGACGTAAATTCGCCTTAATCATATGTTCTTTGGCACGAATGCCATCTTTTTGAATTTTTTCTAATTCATTGACTTCAGAGCCTGTGACTTGCGCCCAACTCGCTTTTCCTTTAGATAAAGCTTCTTTTAATTCGGGAATTTCCATTTCTAATGCTTTAGCCCATCTTTTCATTGAAGGACGATGGCTCAGTTGTGCTACTAAAGCATCATGGGCATTAATGATTTGAATAAATTCTGCTATGGTTGCATTACCTTTTTTGGCCGCTTCATCTCGTTGTTCTAAAATACTGATATGACGTTGAACTTTTTGAGCCTCCGAAACTTCTTCGTCTCTTTCTAGTAGGGGAACTCTCCCAATTTCTTGAAGATATAAACGAACTAAGTCCGTAGTTGTACGACTTCCTCTTTTCGCAACATTTTCTGTATCGAGATGCTCAAAATCAAGTTCTACAAGATCATCATTTGCTTTATTAGAACTTAAATTATTTTCTTCGGCATTACTTATTTCGTAATTAGATGCAGAATAATCTTCTTTGGACTCAACGTATAAGGAACTAGCTGACATAGCGCTTTCTCAATGACGACTTAGAATGAAAATCAGGTTGGACTCACTCCTCTAAGCATTAGGTTGCCCAAGTTTGAGATAAAAAGGAACATCAGTTAAGGCTTTTTTAGGCTAATGTGGACATCCTTTAAAAATTCTTGGAGCTTGGAGAAGCGAATTAATTTATCTAAGTCAAATCATAGTAGACGAACTTTTTTTCCCTTATTTTTTTACTGATATTTATTTTTTATAATCATTTAAGATTTTGCCTAATTTTTGTTGCTTTTTGCTTAAAAAAACCAGGAATTTCTAAGATTAAAAACTCAAGTAAAATTACGGATAATGCTGGTCGGAAAATTTTTTCTAAGTATAATTCGACTATCGCCTTAAGTGATTCTACGCAAGAAAGATTACGAGAAAAATCTCTAATTTTAAAAATAGGTATTGGCCTAAGTGATTACCGCAGCATTTCCTTTTAGCGAGGATACAATTTCATTAAGCTTCTAACTTCTTCTGCATGATAAGAACTACGGGTTAAAGGCGTCGCTACAATTTGAAGAAAACCTAAAGATTCACCAAATCTTTGCCAAGCTTGAAACTGATCAGGCTTAACAAATTCTTTAACTCCTAAATGTTTTTGAGACGGTTGTAAATATTGCCCGATAGTTAAAATGTCGCAGTCTGCCTGGCGTAAATCTTTTATCGTGGCTTTAACTTCGGCATCTGTTTCGCCTAAACCTACCATCAAACCTGATTTAGTATAGGTTGCGGGTGCTAGTTCCCGAGTTTTTTGAAGTAATTCTAGCGATCGCTGATAATTTCCTTGAGGACGAACTTTTCTATAAAGACGAGAAATTGTCTCCGTGTTATGGTTGAGAACTTCTGGTTTTGCCTGCAATATTATGGCCAATGCTTGCCAATTTCCGCAAAGATCGGGGATCAAAACTTCGATGGTAGTTTGGGGTGAAACTTGACGAACTTCTTCAATACAGCGCACAAATTGATCAGCTCCTCCATCAGGTAAATCGTCTCGGTTTACTGAAGTAATAACTACATGATTCAATCTGAGACGGCGCACAGCTTCGCCCAATCTAATAGGTTCACTAGGATCTAAAGCTTGGGGTTTTTTGTCAAAGTCGATATCACAATAGGGGCAAGCACGGGTACAAGCTGGTCCCATAATCAAAAAGGTGGCAGTCCCGACATTAAAACATTCACCAATATTGGGGCAGGAAGCTTCTTCGCATACGGTATTTAAGGCTAAATCTCTAAGGATTTCCTTGACATTGCCTACCCGTTGCCATTGAGGTGCTTTTACTCGCAACCAATCTGGTTTTACTACCATTACTCGCTCCAAAACAATATTCAGTTACCTTAATTTATTGTATGAGAGAAGCTACAAAGGCAATTTGTTGATTTTTATGGCAACAAGGCTAGTATATAGTTGTCACTTTAGGGAATTGCCCATAACATATTGCAATTACTTATGATGATTATCAATTTTCAAAAGAGTCGGATAACCTGTGGGCAGAGAAATCCCGTCTTTTGATGATGAAATCTCCTCTAACTTATTTAAATAACACTTTTTTGCTCGCTAGATAAAAATGCTTAATATCTTGTGTTTAACTAGAATTTTAGTAAGGGTAAACATAACTCTGCATATGACTCATGAATCCCAAAACTAAGAGCAGTCTATCTCTTTATCAACTAGTCCAAAGCATCAATCCTCCTCTAGTAGCGATATCTGTCAGTCCAACGACGGTTCAATCTTGCGTTGCGATGGTTTTGGATTTGCTGATAGAGCAAAAATTACCAGCAAAGCTCTGGCTCAAGTTGCCTCAAACTAAGAGCTGGCACCAAGAAATTCGTAAGTATCAAAAACTTGGTCAATTTGAAAATATCTATCTTTGTAGCGATCGCATAGAGCGTTCGACTAAATTATTAGAATTTGATGAGTTGGCTACTCGTTCTCTAACTCCGATTACTTTAGTAAAAAATGCTGAATTGAAACGGGAATGTTTTTTGCTAATAATCACAGAAGAATTTTCTGGTTTAATCTTGACTCAATGGCAAAAAGGGAAGGTTAACGTCAATAGTTCTGGGAAAAGGCTAGAACAGCCCTACCTAAAAATGATGGTGAGTTTCGATGCATCTGTAGTAGAAAAGGTTTTATGCGGAATTCAAAAAACTTTTGTCAAATCTAGAATTAGTCCTCAAATATCGCCAGCAGAATTTAAAATTACCACCAAAGAAACTAAGATTACAAGTTTACTAACAAAGTTATTACTAAAACAAATCAAACAGTTAGAATTCCATCAAGGATCAATTGCTCAGCGATCTTTTCGAGAGCCACTTCGCGATGAGTCAGATAGAAGTCAAACCATAACATTAGACACAAATTTGGGCTTAGATATCGATTTTCTTCATAATTTAGTGGCAGAATTACGCTCTCCCATAACTCAGATGAAGACAGCTGTGAGCCTATTGGAATCGAAATCGATCAAAGGGGAACAACGTCAACGTTATATTAGGATGTTGGATCGACAATGCGATCGCCAGAATTCCGTAATTAGTGGTCTATTAGAATTGCTAAATTTACATAAACCTGTAAAAGCAGAAGCTATTTATCTCAACGAACTCATTCCAGGAATAGTTAGTACTTATCAACCTCTAGCTAGTGAAAAACAAATTCAACTAGGTTATACGATTCCTGCTAATTTACCACCAGTTTCTTGCCCAACTCCTTGGTTAAGACAAATAATTATTCAACTGCTTAATAATAGTCTCCAGTTTACCCCACCAAAAGGTCGAGTATTTGTACAAGCCACAAGTGTCAAAGACTCGATTAGGTTAATAATTAGTGATACGGGAAGAGGCATTGATGCCAAGGAGTTGGGGAAAATTTTTGATAGTTTTTATCGTACTAAGACTGTTACTAATAATGAAGTTACCGGTGCGGGTTTAGGATTAACCATTGTTCAGAAACTAGTAGAAAGAGCTGGAGGTTCAATTTTGGTTAACAGCAAATTGAATAAAGGGTCTAGTTTTCGGATTTTATTCCCCACTGTCCCCCCAGAATTAATTGAAGAAGAAAAATAAC
>JBCCYD010000058.1:0-19934 GCA_039190385.1 Cyanobacteria bacterium P01_F01_bin.143
CTCACAGGGGTAGGCTTTTTACAAAGTAGTAATTAACCACTTTTGTATATTGAAAAACATCAACAAAACAATGTTTTTTTTACACAATAGGTGTCTCAAAATTTCTCCCAGCCCTTTTATTTTCAATGTTTTTAACCAAACTTTACATTAAATGTAAAAAACCTACCCTTGTAAGCCCCTGCCCCTCCGCTCCTCTGCCCCTCTGCTCCTCTGCACCTCCGCTCCTCTGCCCCTCTGCTCCTCTGCACCTCCGCTCCTCCGCTCCTCCGCTCCTCCGCTCCTCCGCTCCTCCGCTCCTCCGCTCCCTAACGGCCTTAATTAGTAAACTCTATAACAACTGCATATGCTTAGCTCCCCAATCTCGCATTGCAATCATAATCGGCTCTAGAGTCCGACCATAATCTGTAAGGGAATATTCCACGCGCGGTGGTACTTCAGCATAGACTTTGCGCGAAACAATCTGATCCTTTTCCAATTCTCGTAACTGATTAGTCAACATGCGCTGGGTAATCCCAGGTATTTTTTTCTTCAATTGACCAAAACGCAAAAGCTCATTCTGCAAAAGATTAAAAATAATTACGGGTTTCCACCGTCCACCAATCACCGATAAAGTAGCTTCGACAGAACAGCCATAGGGGCCATCATAATTGTTTTTCTGGGTCATATTCCTTAAAAATTCCAATAGTTACTTTTTTGTGACTACATATCAAACAAGTAACTACATGCAAAAAATGTGCGTACTTGCTATTATTTTCATTTTTATTATATTTGGAATGGTATAACCAACAAAGAACATAAATATGGCTTACGAAAACTACACCACATTCAAAGCGACAAAGAATGACGCTATCCTTACCGTTACTTTTGATTATCCTCCGGTGAATATTCAAGGCATTCCCATGCTGGATGATCTAAATATTTTGGCGGAAACCCTCGAAGGCGATCGCGGAGTCAAGGTTGTTGTGTTCCAATCCTCCCATCCAGAAATTTTTGTCGCCCATGCCGATACCAATTTCCTCAAAGACATGTCGACAAAAGCAGTATCCCATGACGAAGTTGAACTGCTCTATCTACAGACTACTCTAGAGCGTGTTAGCAAACTGCCCCAGGTGACTATTGCCAAAATCGAAGGCTTTGCTCGCGGTGGCGGCCATGAATTTGCCCTGGCATGCGATATGCGTTTTGCTGCTCGTGGTAAAGCAAAATTCATGCAGATGGAAGTTGGCATGGGTATCTTGCCCTGTGGCGGTGGCGCATCGCGGATGGCTCGTCAAGTAGGCTTAGGCAAAGCCTTGGAAATCATTTTAAGTGCCCGAGATTTTGATGCCGATGAAGCAGAAGCTTATGGCACAATTAATAAAGCTCTCGATGCCGATAAGATTGGTGCTTATGTCGATGAGTTGGCTCAAAGGATCGCTCTTTTCCCAGCCGATTCGATCAATGCTTGTAAACAGACTGTCTATGCTTCGATTGATAAACCCATAGATGAAGCATTAAAAGAAGAAGCTTACTGGCTCTATCAGGCGACAAGTAAAACACCAGCAATTAAACGCTTCCAAGTTGCGGATGAAAAGGCAATGCAAAACGATATGTCAAATCAACGTAATTGGGAACAATTGGTAGTTAATGTTCAGGAAATTCAATAACCAATACCGAACATGATGATTGAGCAAACAAAAAACTTAGAATTTCAATCCCTTAATCAAGGCTATAATTCGGTATTTCGTTTAGGAAAGTTGAGCCTGGGATTAGTCGTCCCGATTGAGTCTTATGCTTTAGGGGCAGTGCCCACAATGACGAACCATGTAGAACGGGTTCAATTGGCAGAAAAACTAGGATTTGCTGCTGTTTGGTTACGCGATGTGCCGTTCAATGTACCTTCCTTTGGTGATGCTGGGCAAACCTATGATCCTTTTGTTTATTTGGGTTTACTGGCTGGTCAAACGAAACGAATTGCCCTGGGGGTTGCCAGTGTTATTTTACCGTTAAGACATCCAGCCCATGTTGCCAAGGCTGCTGCCAGTGCCGATGTCTTGTCCGGTGGCAGAGTGATTCTTGGGGTTGCTTCAGGCGATCGCCCTGAAGAATATCCGGCACTTAATCTATCCTATAGTGATCGCGGCCAACGGTTTCGAGAGAGTTTCGACTACATAAAAAGAATGAGCGAGGTTACCCCAGTTTTCGAGAATATCTACGGTAAGACTCATAGTGGCATGGATATGCTGCCCAAACCAGTATCGGGAAAATTACCACTGCTGATTACAGGCGGTAGCCAACAAGACCCCGAATGGATTGCCCAAAATGGGGATGGTTGGATGATTTATCCTCGCAATATTGGGATACAAACTCAGATTGTTCGTAATTGGCGATCGCAGATTGAAGCAGCAGGAAGACCTAACCAACCAGTGATGGAACCACTCTATATCGATTTAGTTGAAGATCCTGATACCCCGCCACTACCTATTCATTTGGGATTACGCTTAGGAATTAAACATCTTAAAACCTATTTAAAATCACGGCAAGAGATCGGGATTAATCATGTGGCATTGAATCTACGATTTAACAAAGCCAATATTGAAACTACACTGAAAAGATTGGCAGATGATGTCTTGCCAGAGTTTAGTTAAAAAATAGAGACAAAGCCATGCAAAAAACAATCTTAATTACTGGCGCTACTGATGGGATAGGACTGGAAACAGCCAAAATGCTTATTTCACAGAAGCATCATGTTTTACTCCACGGGCGCAATCCAGCAAAACTAGAAGCAGTGAAAAAACAGCTGTCAAGCGATCGCGATATTGAAATCTATGTTGGGGATCTCTCACTCATGAGTAATGTTGAGAACCTGGCAAAAGCTGTGAAAAAAAAGCATTCTAAACTTGATGTGCTAATCAATAATGCTGGTGTTTATAATGCCGCCAATCCTATCACCCAAAATGGACTTGATATTCGCTTTGCTGTTAACGCGATCGCGCCTTATTTACTTACACAAAGGCTCTTACCCCTACTCGATACTTCAGGAAGAGTGATTAATCTATCTTCTGCTGCTCAATCAACTGTCAACCTAGAAGCCCTAACTGGCAAAGTTAAGCTAACCGATGGGGCAGCTTATGCTCAGAGTAAATTGGCACTGACAATCTGGTCACGTAGTTTGGGGCTTTCCCTTAAAGATCGCGGCCCTATGATCGTCGCGATTAATCCTGGGTCGCTGCTTGGCAGCAAAATGGTAAAACAAGCTTATGGAGTAAAAGGTGGTGATCTTAGCATCGGGGCAGAAATCCTGACTCGTGCAGCATTAACGGATGAATTCAAAACTGCTTCAGGAAAGTATTTTGATAATGATGTGGGTAGGTTTGCTTCTCCCCATGCCGATGCCCTTGATACAGAGAAATCTCAAGAGGTTATAACTGTTATTGAGAAGATTTTAGCTCGAAATACAGGTTAATAACTAAGCAAAGTTGTCAGGATTCCTACCATATAATCAGTCAAATCTTGGTCGAGAATAACGCCAGTAGTTTTCCACCAGCGATCGCTCAGATCTAAATTTCTTACCTGTTCAGTATCAACTGAACCTGTAATAGATAAATTATCGGGCAATGGCACTAAGGTTTTCATTTTAGGTTTAATAGTATTGGTTATGGGCAAAACAATAACCATCTTGCGCCGATGATTGAACTTACTGTTGCTAATAACTAAGCAAGGTCTTGCTTTTCCTTGTTGCTCCCTGCCAGAAGTTGGATTGAGATTTATTCTGATAATTTCTCCTCTTTGAACGTTCAAATCAGTTCTCTCCCCTGGGGTTCAGATTGAAGAAAGTCCTGCAAGTCTTCGGGATGTCGGTAATCTTCTGGAATACTATCTAAAATCTCATCTAAAGTTGGTAATGTTTTATCTTGTTCTACAATCAGGCGATCGCCTTCTACACTCACAAGAATATTGGTACTAGCCTCCAGTTTAAGATCTTTGACTATCGAACTAGGGACGATTAATCCTAAGCTATTTCCCCATTTTTTGATTTGACTTTTGATTTTCATGAATTAGACATAGTATAACTTTAGACATAGTATAGCAAAATGAATAGAAAATAATTCCTTTTCTTGATACGTCATAGCTAAAAAAATATTTACAATTTTGGAGGTAACATTCATGAAAGCAGTAGGTTTAACGCAATATTTACCCATTGACAATAAAAATAGTCTGTTAGATGTGGAAATTCCTAAACCCACAGCCAAAGGCAAAGATTTACTAGTAGAAGTAAAAGCTATTTCGGTTAATCCAGTAGATACGAAAATCCGTGCACCTCAAGATAAAGTTGAACCCGAACCTCGCATTCTTGGTTGGGACGCCGCAGGTGTCGTAATCGAAGTTGGCGCAGAAGTAACAGAATTCAAACCAGGAGACGAGGTTTATTATGCAGGAGATATCACTCGTCCTGGAAGTAATAGTGAATTTCAGTTAATAGATAAGCGGATTGTCGGTCGTAAACCTCAGAATTTAGATTTTGCTCAGGCAGCAGCTTTTCCCCTGACTAGTATTACTGCTTGGGAAGCTTTGTTTGACAGATTGAATATTGATAAAACAGGAGCAGATGCGGGCAAATCAATATTAATCATCAATGGTGCTGGAGGAGTTGGTTCGATCGCAATTCAACTAGCGAAAAAGCTAGCCAAACTAAATGTGATTGCCACAGCTTCTCGTCCTGAAACGATCGCCTGGTGTCAAAAACTTGGTGCCGATCAAATAGTCAATCATCGCAATAATCTAGCGGAAGAGATCCAGAAAATTGGTTATGAAAATGTCGATTATATTCTGTGCTTGAATGATACCGATGGTCATTGGACAGCTATGACAGACGCGATCGCGCCCCAAGGTAAGATTTGTTCCATTGTGGAAAACAAAAATACTCTAGATATGAATATTTTAAAGAGTAAAAGTGCGACCTTTGTTTGGGAATTTATGTTTACGCGATCTATGTATCAAACAGAAGATATGGCAGATCAAAGTAAATTACTTAATGATTTGAGCAAGCTAATTGACGATGGTGTAATTGTGACCACTTGCAATGATGTAGTCAAGCCCATTAACGCCCTTAACCTACGGAATGTTCATCAACGTTTGGAAAAAGGTAGATCTATTGGCAAAATTGTTCTAGCCGACTGGAGTTCACCATAAAAATTTGCTGTGAACAATTAGCCATTAGCCATTAGCCATTAGCAAATTAAAGTTTCGCTCTTTGTAAATGACTCCGAGGATCTTCTTTCCGTTGAGAACGAATTTTCTCGTAACATTCTTTTTCTTTCGCCGTTAACTTTTTAGGAATCGCGATCGCGATTTTCACCAATTGATCACCTCGGCCTCCCTTGGGCAAAGACCAACCCTTACCCCTAAGCCGCAAAGTTTGTCCATGACGAATTCCGGCAGGAATTTTCATTTGCACCATCCCATCTGGAGTCGGCACATCAATCGCTGCACCCAAAACAGCCTCATCAGGAGTAATCGGAACTTCGCAAGTTAAATTATCACCATCAAAGTTAAAGAAAAAATGCGACTGCAAATCAACCTTCAGATAAAGATCGCCTTGCCGCTTAGTATAAGGATCTAATCGTCCTTTACCTTTAATTCTAATTTTGGTTCCTGGTTTGGCACCTGGAGGAATTCGCACATCTACCGATTCACTGCCCAAATTCAGCCGCTTATTGACACCTCGAAAAGCTTCAGAAAAAGTCAGAGAAAGATTAGCTTCGCGATCTGCTGAGACAGAGTTTTGGTTGCCAAAATCACTAAAGGGATTGGCTCCAGCGGAACTACCGTAGCGACTAGAACTATAGGAATTTCTGTTACTTTGTGAACTTCCTGGAGTAGAAATTCGACCTAATAGCTCATTGATAAATTCTTCAAAATTGCCATATTGACTAAAATCAACACCGTCGAAATTTACTCCCCGAGAACCAGCACCAGATCTAGCACCTCCTGCTTGTTGCCAATACTTGCCAAATTGGTCATATTTTTTGCGTTTATCCGCATCACCGAGAACCTCGTAAGCCTCGGTGATTTCTTTAAATTTGGCCTCGGCTTTTTTATCTCCAGGATTGCGATCGGGGTGATATTTGAGCGCTAACTTACGAAATTTCTTCTTGATGTCATCGCCACTAGAACTTCTACTGACACCGAGAATATTGTAGTAATCTTTGAAGTTAGTAGAAGGCATCGATAAACTATCTCCTCAAAAGCTGAAACGTGTTTTTATATCAGGGTTTGAAAACCTCATCTAATCAAGTTTAACTCGTCTGCTGCTCAATTAATTTCGGCAAAAAAAATTTGCTTTGGCAAAATGCAGCGCGAGTTCAAAATCTAATCATCTGGTTCGATAGTGCTTGTTAGCCCATGACTGCGTAAGGTTTCACAGTAAAATTCTGCATGTTCTAGAGCGCAAGTAATCACTAAAGCAATTCCATTGGTATGAGCTTCCATCATAATGCTCACTGCCTGAGGTTGAGTAATACCACCAACAGTCGTGATCAAAGTCTGTACCACATGCTCCATCGAATTGAAATCATCATTATGTAGCAAAACCTTATAGCGTGGCGCATGTTTACGAATAGTGGAAGTTGATTCTTTTTTGATAGTAGAAATGCCGACAGACATTATGATTTCTCCTCTAATTTTCTGTAGTAGTGAAATTTTATCAAAGCCTTTAAAATATTATCTTATTCAAAATTTGTTTGTATTTGAGATTACAAAAGAATTTTCTTTAAACCAAAGCTAATTCAATACTTTCTCCCGATTGGGGGTCGATCGCCTTGGTCGATAAACCTTGTTGTTTCAGAAGCTCATTAAAATCTGCGATCGTACCTTCAGCTTTGAGGATCGACATCACAATTCCTTCAAAACTAACATCTCCTCCTGCTGCGGTTGAGAGAATAACCTGAGGTTTAATCGCCTGACATAATTCTAAAGCCGTTTTTTGACCTTTAATCACAGCACCAAGTAGCGGTAACTTGAGGTTAATCAGAGGAGTAATCACCACATCTATCGATTCAGTTGTTTTAATTTCGGAAGAATGATAACCATGAGGTTCATAGTAAAGAGTTTTATCTGAGGCTAATCCCTTAATAATATAGCCATTTTCGGTTAAAGTTGGCCCAACTGGAGAACCAGGAATCGCTTTGATTTCTACCTTGTCTTTGATGGTATAGCTTTCTCCATGAGCCACAGGAATAATCTTGGTATATCCCAATTCTTGGACAACTTTCTCGGCGTTGGGAGATGCGACAACGGGGATATTGTGATCTAATTCTTTTAAGGTTGGGGGATGAGCATGATCTGCTAATCCTTGAGAGAGTAGGATCAGATCAATATTTTCGGGAATGGGATGGGCATTATTTTTGATTCCTTTAAATAGCCAAGAAGCGTTGCCAAATGTCAAATCGCCCACTAACCAAGGATCGAGGAGTATTCTGGTGTCGTCTATTTCGATTAACCAAGAGTTACTATCAAAATAAGTTAAGTGCATATAGTTTGTTTTCTAGTGAATTAGCAGACTATTTATATAGTAGATCGATTTCGTTTTGGAGAAATTGACAGTAATTAAGAGCTTAGTAAAATGGGAGTGGGGAAATGGTTAGTAAATTGACTGCATTTGATATTCCCTACCTCCCTAATTACCCTCTATTGTGTAAGGTCTGCTATGAGAGAAAAGTTATTTTCCAGCACAGGGGTTTTCTTTGCCGGCACAGGGGTTTTCTTTCCCAGCGCAGGGATTTTCTTTTTTACCAGCACAAGGATTTTCTTGTTTGATCTCACTATTAGAATCAGCTGAATTTCCGCAAGAAACTACTCCCACAGAGAGGAGAGATACTGCAAGCAGCATGGCAATGTACTTAACTTTCATAATAGATTTTGAGTTCCTAAAAGTTTTGTTCAATATCCATAATAAGTATCGAGATATACAAAGAATGAAAATTTCCTGAGAAAACCATGAAAAATATACAGTTTACTACATTTTTTAACATTGCTATACTTAAATTGAACTAGTAAATTGTGGAATTGCAAACTAGATCACACGAAAAAAACTAAGGATTCGTTGCGGATATACAGTAATATCGTTAAGAATCAATCAGAAAATCTGAAAATAAAAACATTAGTTAAATGATTGGGATTGAATGCTTACCTTGAACCTTTTTTGGAAAAAGTTGTTTAATGCGTCAGAATCGCTAGCCACCTCGGAAACGGATGAGTTTCCTGGCGAAATATTTAGTACTGGTAGGGAGGCAATCACTCAATCTCAAATCATGTTTAGTACTGAAAGAGATATTGATATTTATGAGTTGGAGGAGTTATGCGATCGCGTTGGCTGGGCGCGGCGTCCTCTCAGAAAAGTCCGCAAGGCGATTCAAAATAGTTTTCTCGTCGTTTCAATGTGGGAAATCAAAGGAAAAAGACGCAAGTTAATTGGTTTTGCCCGAGCAACTTCTGATTGTGCGTTTAATGCCACCATTTGGGATGTGGTGGTTGATCCTAGTTTCCAAAATCAGGGCTTGGGTAAGGCCATGATGAAATATACGATTAAAAAGTTGAGAACTGCCGATATTAGTAATATTACTCTGTTTGCCGATCCTCAAGTTGTCGATTTCTATCGAAGATTAGGATTTTTGGTGGATCCTGAAGGAATTAAAGGAATGTTCTGGTATCCTAACTAAAACCTGCTCCGCAATAGAATAACTAGTGAGGAAGTCAGAAGAGACGTGTCACCGACAACGTCTGTACAGAAGTTTTTATTCCTTCAGTTGATTATGCAACTAGAACCCATTGCAATTATTGGTATTGGCTGTCGTTTTCCTGGTGCAAAAAATCCTCAAGCTTTTTGGGAATTAATTCGTGATGGAATAGATGGAGTTAGGGAAGTCCCCCCATCTCGATGGGATATTAACTCTTACTACGATCGCGACCCCAGTAAGCCAGGTAAAACTAATACTCGTTGGGGTGGTTTTCTAGAGCAGATTGATCAGTTTGACCCCCAATTTTTTGGCATTGCCCCCAAAGAAGCTGTAACAATGGACCCCCAGCAACGTCTTTTATTGGAAGTTGCTTGGGAAACTCTTGAGGATGCGGGGCAAATTCCTGAAGAGCTTCGAGGCAGTAAGACAGGAGTTTTCATTGGTATTGGTACCCATGATTATTCGATTATGATGTGGCAACAACCTGTGAGCGAACCCTATGCGACAACGGGAACGGGTAATTGTATTGCAGCAAATCGAATTTCCTATATTTTTGATTTTAAAGGGCCGAGTTTGGCAGTAGATACGGCTTGTTCATCATCTTTAGTAGCGGTGCATTTAGCATGTCAGAGTATTTGGACAGGAGAATCCGCGATCGCGTTAGCGGGTGGGGTCAATATGTTACTTTTGCCCACTATCATGGTGGGTTTCAGTAAGGGCGGATTTATGTCCAGTGACGGACGCTGTAAAAGTTTTGATGCCAGTGCCGATGGTTATGTGCGTGGTGAAGGTGCAGGTTTAGTTTTATTAAAACCTTTGTCCCAAGCCCAGGCCCATGGCGATGATATCTATGGTGTAATTCTCTCTAGCGCTGTAAACCAAGATGGCACTAGTCAAGGTATGGCCGCACCCAATCCTCTGGCGCAAGAGGCTGTGCTAAGGGAAGCTTATGAAAGAGTAGGGATAGATCCTGCCCAGGTTAGTTATATCGAAGCTCATGGTACAGGAACGAAAGTGGGTGATCCCATTGAAATGAATGCTTTGGGTGCAGTTTTTGGGTCAAATCGGCAAGAGGGAAATAAATGCCTGGTTGGTTCAGTTAAAACCAATATTGGACATACCGAAACCGCTGCGGGGATTGCCGGGATTATTAAGGTGGCATTGGCGCTAAAACATGGTCAGATTCCGCCCAGTTTGCATTTTCAGAACCCTAATCCCGCGATCGCCTTCGACAAACTTAAGCTACAAGTAGTTACCGAATTAACGACCTGGGTTAGCGATCAACCATTAATTGCTGGGGTAAATTCCTTTGGCTTTGGGGGAACGAATGCTCATATTGTGATGGGAAGCTCTACGATATCGGGAGACAAGGGGATAAGGGAACAAGGGGACAAGGAGACAAGGAGATGGGAAGATGCCCTAAAGAATACCGCTGACCCTTCGGGTAGAGCTTCGCAAGCGCATAGGGAGATTGGGAAATTTAATTTGCGATCGCATCAATTAAATTTGTTGACTTTATCAGCAAAAAGTAAATCAGCGTTACAAGATTTAGCGCAAAATTATCAAGATTTTATTCAACAAACAGATTTTGAGTTATCGGATATTTGTCTTGCTAGTCAGAGAAAGCGCAGTCATTTCCATCATCGTCTGACTTGTATTAGCAACACAACACAACAATTAACCAAACAGCTGACGGCTTTTATTTCGGGAAAAGAAATAGCAGGAGTAACCACTAGCTGTATTGGCAATCAAACACATAAAATTTGTTGGCTCTTTACGGGTCAAGGCTCTCAGTACATAGGGATGGGACAAGAATTATATGATTCCCAACCTATTTTTCGTCAAACATTAAATCGCTGTGCAGATATTTTGCAGCACCATTTAGATAAACCATTACTAGAAATAATTTTTCAATTACGTGGGGATTTAACGCGCCGTAGAGACGTAGCATGCTACGTCTCTACCGACAACACGGATAACACGGACAACGATGATCAATCATCGATAATTAACCAAACTATATATACCCAACCTGCGATCTTTGCGATTGAATATGCTTTAGCTCAATTGTGGCTTTCCTGGGGAATTAAACCAGACTATGTGATGGGGCACAGTATAGGTGAATATGTCGCAGCCTGTATTGCCGGAGTTTTTAGTTTAGAAGATGCTCTCAAACTCGTTGCTAATAGAGGACGGCTAATGCAAGAATTGCCCTCATCGGGAGGAATGTTAGCAATTTTTAACAGTCAAGAGAAAGTCAAAGAATTAATTGCTACCTATGATGAAGAAGTTAATATCGCAGCAATTAATAATGATCAAAATATCGTTATTTCCGGAAAAACTGCCTCTTTAGTCAAGATTCAAGAAAGATTAGCCAAAATTGAAATCAAAAGCAGTCTGTTAAAGGTTTCCCATGCCTTTCATTCTCCTTTGATGCAGCCCATGCTCGCTAAATTTAGAGCGATCGCAGAATCGATAACTTACTCTTCGCCAAAAATCCCCTTAGTTTCTAACGTTACAGCGAAATTAGCAGAGCAAGAAATTACTAACTCTGATTATTGGGTAGAACATATTATTAAACCAGTACAATTTGCCCCAAGCTTTCAATTTTTATTAGAGCAAGAAATTAAAGTTTTTCTCGAAATTGGTGCCAAACCAATACTTTCCAGTCTCGGAACCACAATTTTAGCTACAAAAAATAATCACTCGGCCTTATTACTTCCCAGTCTTTCGGATAAACAAGCGGATAACCAAGTAATTTTGAACAGCATCGCTAAACTATATCATCAAGGAATTAAAATCGATTGGCAACCATTTTCTGGTGATTATCATCTTCAAGGAATCAAACTTCCTACCTATCCTTTTCAAAGACAACAATATTGGTGGGACAAAGCAAAATTTTGGATAAAAAACAACCTTGATCAAGAGCAAAAAACACATCCTCTACTAGGAAATATTTTAGCTTCAGCAGACAATTCTGAAATTCGGTTCCAGAGTCAGATTAATTTTCACAATCCAAAATATTTACAAGATCACTGTTTAGAAGAGCAAGTTGTCTTTCCCGCTACAGGCTATTTAGCGATCGCGTTAGCAGCAGGCAGTAATTTACATAAAACTGACAATTTAAAGTTAGAAAATTTTGCTATCCAACAACCTTTATTATTATCGGAAAAATCAACTACATTACAGATAGTTGTAGATAAATCTGATGATCGCATACAAATTTTCAGTAATTCTGATCAAGACAATAATTTCATTCTCCATAGTAAAACCATTGTTCAAAATAATCAACAACAAGCTTTTAAAGATATCGATCTGGCAGCCAGCAAATCACAATTACAACCTGTTTCAAAAATAGATGGTTTCTATAATAAATTAAGTAGTCAAGGCTTAAATTATGGAATAAATTTCCAAGGTATTAAACAACTATGGCAAGGAGAAAATTGCGCTTTAGGTTACATTCAAATACCGGATAATATAACTAATGATCAATATCAGCTTCATCCTGCATTATTAGATTCTTGTTTTCAACTCATTGTTGCAGCTACTAAGTCACAGCAAGGCGTTTATTTACCAGTAAAGATTGAATATCTAGAGTTATATAGAAGTTGTGGTAGTTCTATCTGGGCAGAGATTAAGATTAAACCCAATGATAATTCTCAAATACTTAATGCAGATATTAAGTTAGTAGATAGTCAAGGAAGTGCGATCGCGTTGATTCAAAATCTATCTTTGCAATATCTCAGTTTACCTTCATTACGAAAACTAATTAATCTTCCAGAAAAAATAGAAACTATCCAAGATTGTCTTTATGAAATTGATTGGCAACCCCAGAAATTAAATCACAAATCGATAAATGAATTACCTAATAATTGGTTGATTTTTAGTCAAGATAGAGAGCTAGCTCTTGAACTAGAGAAAAAATTATTAGGAAAAAGTGTTTTAGTATTTTCTGAAGCAGAATTTAAAGAAATAAACTCAAATCAATATCAAATTAATCCAACTCAATCTGAAGAATTCTCCCAATTATGGCAGGAGATAAAATTAGAAGATTTGTCGTCTTGGGGCATTATTTATCTTGATATCGGGGTAAACAACATAGGGACGAACAGCGTAGGGGCGAACGAACCTTCGCCCCTACCGGGATGTTCGGCAATTTTGCACTTGATGCAATCATTGGAAACAGAAAAATTATCTCAATTGGTGATTGTTACTCAAGAAACTCAAGTTAAAAATTCGCAAAATTTATCAGGCGCAATTTGGGGTTTAGGTAGAACAATTAACCTCGAATATCCTGATCTCAATTGTCTTTGTCTTGATTTAGAGAATGAAGAGGTTGAGCATAATATTTCATTAATCCTCGCAGAATTACAATATCGCGATCGCGAAACTCAAATTGCCTATCACAATAACCAAAGATATGTCCCTCGCTTATCACCTCAAAATAATATATTAACTAATCCTTTTCGTCTGCAACTATCTGAATATGGTACCTTAGAGAATCTAACTTTGGCACCTCTGCAACGTCGATCGCCGCAAGCTGGAGAAATCGAAATTGCTGTGCAAGCCAGTGGAGTCAACTTCCGTGATGTTCTCAATGCTTTAGGCGTCTTGAAAGAATATCTGCAAAAAATGGGATTTGCCGATGCGACGGAAGTTCCTTTTGGCGGTGAATGTGCCGGGATTGTCGTTGCCGTGGGAGCAGGAGTTCAGGAGTTTCAAATCGGAGATGAAGTGATTGCTGCCCAAGCAGTGGGGAGTTTAAGTAGTAATGTGACGGTGAATGCCAAATTCGCGATCGCGAAACCCCAATCTTTAACCTTTACTGAGGCCGCAACTATTCCCACAACTTTTTTGACTGCATATTACGGCTTACATTATCTAGCAAAAATTCAACCTGGAGACAAAATCCTGATCCATGCCGCAGCCGGAGGAGTTGGTCAGGCAGCAGTACAGTTAGCTCAACAAGCGGGGGCTGAAGTTTTTGCCACTGCTTCGATGGGGAAATGGGATTTTCTCAAGGCATCAGGAATTAAATATGTGATGAATTCGCGAACTCTCGATTTTGCCCAGGAAGTAATGCAACTCACCGACGGCAAGGGCGTTGATTTAATTCTCAATAGTTTAAATGGTGATTTTATCCCGAAAAATCTGGAAATTCTTGCGCCCCAAGGTAGATTTGTCGAAATTGGCAAGGTGGGAATTTGGGATCATCAGCAAATAGCAGAGAAAAGAAGTGACATCAGTTATTTTCCTTTTGATTTACTGGAAGTTTCCCAGCAAAATCCTGATTTGATTACCAGTTTATTCATTGAATTAAGAGAACAGTTTGTTGCTCAGAAATTAGAACCTTTACCGCACAAAGTTTTTCCGATTCAAGAGGCAGATCAGGCTTTTCGCTATATGGCCCAAGCTAAGCATATCGGGAAAGTCGTCATTTCTTTGCCCACGCATCGCTCACAAATTGTGAAAGAGGATGGCTGCTATTTAGTTACAGGCGGATTGGGTTCACTGGGTTTGCAGGTGGCAAATTGGTTAGTGGGTGAGGGTGCGAAGCATTTAATTCTTATGGGTCGCAGTCAGCCATCAGATAATGCTAGAGAGATTATTAGCGAATTAGAAGAGTTAGGAGCAACAATTAAACTAGAATTTGCTGATATTTGTGATTATGCTCAGTTAGAGCAAATTATTAATAATATTCAATTGCCGTTACGGGGTGTCATTCACGCGGCGGGAATTTTGGATGATGGCTTGTTAACTAGTCTGAGTTGGGAGCGTTTTCAGGCAGTTTTAGAACCGAAGATAACAGGTGCTTGGAATTTACATTTAGCTACGGAAAAATTAGATTTGGATTGGTTTGTCGGTTTTTCGTCGGTTGTGTCGGTGTTTGGCGCAGCGGGACAGGGTAACTATGCAGCGGCCAATGCTTTTCTGGATAATTTGATGAGCTATCGTCGTAATTTAGGACTTCCAGGTTTAGCTATTAATTGGAGTATTTGGGATGATGGGGGAATGGCGAGTCGTCTTTCTGCTCAGCAACAGCAGAGATTGAGTCAACAGGGCTTAAGCGCGATCGCTCCAGAACAGGGTCTAAAAATATTAAAACAATTACTACAGCAACAAGCGACTCAATCGATTGTCTTTCCTGTTGATTGGTCAGCTTTTCTGGCTCAGCAACCAGAAAATCTTTTCTTTGAGAGGTTAAAACCGCAAGCAATAAGTAAAAAGTCTCAGGTTACTTCCTTTATTCAACATTTAGCAGCAACTCCCGAAAATCAGCGGCAGGATCTTTTGCAGGAGCATATTCGTGAGCAGATGGCTAAGGTATTAGGATTTAGCGATCCTGAAGATATTGATGTGCAGGAAAAATTTGCTGATTTGGGAATGGATTCTTTGATGGCTGTGGAGTTTAAGAATAGTTTGCAAGCTAGTTTTGGTGATGCTGTATCATTAACTGCTACTTTTGATTATCCCAATATTGAATTGTTAACTGATTATATTGCAGAAGAATTATTTAACGGCGGCGAATTCAGTAGAGACGTGTCGGCGACACGTCTCTACAAAAATCAGGGTAGAGACGTAGCATGCTACGTCTCTACGACGGACGACCAGGTTCCCACAAATGAAACACCAGCAATTATTCCCATAACCAGAAGCAAAATAGATATTAAGCCTGAATTTAGTCAATTTAAACTGACACCAGAATTTATTAATCTCAAGAAGGATTTGGAACGGGTGGAAAAATTGGGCAATCCGTTCTTTAGTCTTCATGAGGGGATTGCCAAAGATACGATTCAAATAGGCGATCGCGAGTTGATTAATTATTCTAGTTACAATTATCTGGGTATGTCGGGCGATCGCGTTGTCACAGAAGCAGCCCAGAAAGCGATCACGGAATATGGCACCTCAGTTTCTGCTAGTCGTTTATTATCTGGAGAACGTCCACTACATCGGTCATTAGAACAAGCTATTGCCAATTTTATTGGCACAGAAGATGCGATCGCTTATGTCGGTGGTCACGCAACTAATGTCAGCACGATCGGTCATCTTTTCGGTGAACGAGATCTAATTGTCTGCGATTCCCTAAGTCACAATAGTATTAAAGAAGGTTGTAAACTTTCTGGAGCAACAATTATTGATTTTCCCCATAATGATTGTCAGGCATTAGAAGAAACTTTGGAGCGAGAAAGAACTAAGTATGAAAAAGTTTTAATCGCGATCGAAGGGATCTACAGCACTGATGGCGACTTGGCACCTTTACCAACCATTGTGGAATTAAAGCAACATTATCAAACTTTCCTACTAGTAGATGAGGCCCATTCGATTGGAGTTTTGGGAATATCTGGTGGGGGAGTTCGAGAATATTTTGATTTGCAGCCTACTGATGTTGATTTATGGATGGGGACTTTGAGTAAATCCTTTGCTAGTTGTGGAGGATATATCGCCGGCGATCGCGAATTAATTCAATATCTCAAATATACGGCTCCTGGTTTTGTCTTTAGTGTGGGTATGTCTCCAGCTAATACAGCGGCAGCTTTGGCAGCAATTCAATTACTCAAGTCGGAACCTGAGCGAGCAATTAAGTTACAAAGTCGAGCAAAATTTTGTCTCGATTTAGCCAAAAGTAAAAAGTTTAATACAGGTTATAGTGCCAACTCTCCGATTATTCCGATTATTGTTGGCGAGCCGAATAAGGCCGTGCGTTTGTCGCAGCTTTTAGGTCAAGAGGGGATTAATGTAAATCCGATGGTCTATCCGTCGGTTCCCTATGATGCGGCTCGGTTACGTTTCTTTATTACTTGTTTGCATACTGAAGAGCAGATTCTGTCTACGATGAATATTTTAGAAAGCGCGATCGCTTCACTATCATGATAAGTGATATCTTCTTATAACCAATTGCTGGTTTTAATATGTTTGAAAATTTTAGATTTTAGGATATGATGTAATCTTGCAGCGTGGTGGCATAGCCAAGTGGTAAGGCCGTGGATTGCAAATCCATTATCCCCCAGTTCGAATCTGGGTGCCACCTTAATTAACACAAACAACATGAGCATTCGTGAATCATAAAAGATTTTCGTTTAATGTGATGTCTGACAAAATTTGAGGTCTTAGGTTTGGATTGTCAAAAAAATAATCTCGAAAAAAGTTCCCTTTATAGTGATGATTTGCGATAAAGTAACTCTAAATGTTATCAAACGAGTTATTACTAAATTTGTGACAAAACAGTAATCAGCATCAGAAACCTAAGTTTTACCTATGGAATTACCAAGGTTTTCAATGCTGATAGCTGAAATAAGTGAGGAGTGAACAATGGGAAATCCTGGTAATCAGGAACAGTTGAGATTGTCTTTTAGTCAGGGAGATGCTTTACCAAATTCTATATTTACAACAAACTTGCCAGAAATTCTCGTTCGCGCTGCCAAACTCGACACAGGAATTATCATTCGAGATCGCGACAACCAAGAATATTTCCAATCCTATAGCGATCTCTTACAAGAAGCGAGCAGTATCTTAAGTAGCCTACGCAATCAGGGCTTAAAACCACAAAACGAAGTAATTTTACAACTAGAAACTCCTAGTTATTTTTTTGCTAGTTTATGGGCTTGTTTTTTAGGCGGATTTGTCCCGATTCCCTTGGGCGTTGAACTGGGCATAAATCGCGATCGCAGTAAATTACTCCAAGCCAGTCATCTTTGTGACAACCCATTTATTATCACAGAACAAAAAATCAATTATGAAATTGCTAACTTAGCCCCAGATTCATCAATATCAACAGTAGAAGAATTACTAAACGGCCCAAGCGATCGCAATTGGCATCAGGCAAACTTAGATGATTTAGCATTATTACTCTTCACTTCAGGAAGCACAGGCAAACCCAAGGGTGTCATGTTATCAGTGCGGAATATCTTAGCTAGTATCTACGGTATGGCTAAGGTAAACAAGTTGAATCAACAAGACATTACCTTAAATTGGATGAAGTTAGAACATGTTGCCAGTTTGGTCATGTTTCATCTCACAGAAGTTTATTTAAGCTGTCAGCAAATTCAGGTCAATAGCGAACTAATTTTACAAAATCCTCTAGAATGGTTGAATTTAATCGATAAATACCGCGTCACCGCTAGCTGGAGCCCGAATTTTGCCTATAACTTGGTTAACGAGAAATTATCAACAACAATCCAACAGAATTGGGATTTATCATGTGTGCGTTGGTTAGGGAATGGTGCCGAAGCCGTTGTCGGGCGAACAACTCAGCGTTTTTTAGCATTACTGGCTCCCTATGGTTTAGCTGCAACTGCGGTTAGTCCTGGTTACGGGATGTCGGAAACATGCTCTGGTATTGCCCATTCCCATAACTTTAATCTTGATAGTAATGATGAATTTGTTGCTGTGGGCGCACCGATACCTGGAGTATCCCTACGGATTGTGAATGAAAAACATCAAGTGATTCCCGAAGGCCAAGTTGGTTTATTACAAGTTAAAGGTGAAACGGTAACAGCAGGTTACTACAAACAACCAGAATTGAATCAAGAGATTTTTACAGCGGATGGTTGGTTTAATACGGGGGATTTGGGCTGGTTAAAGCAGGGAAAGCTGACAATTACTGGTCGGCAAAAGGATGTCATTATTGTTAATGGGGTTAACTATTACAACCATGATATTGAAGCTGTCGTTGAAGCGATCTCAGGAGTCACTATTTCCTATACGGCGGCTTGTGGTGTGATAGATTCCCATCAGCAAGAGCAAATAGCAATCTTTTTTCATACTGCCGAAGACAATCAAGATAAATTAAGAGAATTAGTTAATACAATCCGAAAAAACGTCTTTGAGCAAATTGGCGTCGCCCCCGCTTATATTTTGCCTGTGGAGAAAGCTACTATTCCCAAAACCGCGATCGGCAAAATTCAACGTTCACAGCTTAGCCAAAGATTTACCGCAGGAGAATTTGATTCCATAGTCGAAAGCATTATTGAGTTATTGAATAACCGAAATTTATCTCAGCAAGAATTACCTCACAACGCGATCGAAACAAGATTGGTCAAAATCTGGCAAGAAGTTTTGCAGTTAGCCAAAGTTGGTGTGAATGATAATTTCTTCGAGTTGGGGGGCAATTCCCTCTTACTAATGCAAGTATTGAGCAAGTTAACTGAGGCAGGAGATCCAGTCTCCGCAGTAAATCTGTTTCAATATCCTACGATCGCGACTCTAGCTAATTATCTAAATAGTAATCAGGAATCTGTTGCTGTCCAACAAGGTCAACGTCGAGGAGAATTGCGGCGAAAGAAAACAGGTAATCAAGATATTGCCATTATCGGGATGTCTTGTCGTTTTCCTGGAGCAAAAAATATTGAGGAGTTTTGGGAAAATTTGTGCAATGGGGTCGAGTCGATTAGTTTCTTTAGCGATCGCGAAGTTATCGCATCGGGAGTTGACGCCGATTTACTCAATAATCCCAACTATGTTAAAGCTAACCCCATTTTAGATAATATAGAAGACTTTGATGCCAAATTCTGGGGTTATAGTCCGAAAGAAGCCCAATTATTAGATCCTCAACAGCGCTTATTTCTCGAATGTACCTGGGAAAGTTTGGAAGATGCGGGCTATGATCCGCTTGCTTATCCAGGAGAAATTGGACTTTATGGTGGTGCGGCAACTAATACTTATTTGCTCAACCATATTTATCCTAATCGTCACACAATTGATGAACGCGATCGCCTACAAGTTATGAATCTCAGCTCGATGGGCGGCTTTCAAGTTACCGTTGCTAATGATAAGGATTATCTAGCCACGAGGACATCTTATAAATTGAATCTGACTGGTTCTAGTCTTAATATTCAAACAGCTTGTTCGACTTCTTTGGTTACGGTTCATCTAGCTTGTCAGAGTTTAATCAATTCTGAATGTGATATTGCGCTTGCTGGCGGGGTTTCAGTTCATACACCCCAAAAGATGGGCTATTTATACCAAGAAGGAATGATTTTGTCTCCTGATGGTCATTGTCGAGCTTTTGATGCCGATGCGGCGGGAACGATTTTTGGTAGTGGTGCCGGGATGGTGGTGTTAAAAGTTCTAGAGCAGGCGATCGCAGATGGCGATCGTATTTATGGAGTAATTAAAGGTTCGGCAGTCAATAATGATGGTGGGAATAAAGTTGGTTATTTGGCACCGAATGTAGATGGACAAGCTCGTGCGATCGCGGAGGCTTTAGCTGTTGCAGAC
>JBCCYD010000059.1:0-19902 GCA_039190385.1 Cyanobacteria bacterium P01_F01_bin.143
AAAATAACTTAATAACTGAATTTATTATTAATTGAAAACTACGAATTAGAGAAATAGCTTTAGAATTTACTTGAGATTCAAACCAATAATCAATAGTATCAAAAGCGGTGAAAATCAAACCACAAGCAATCAATATTTTGATTGAATATAATTCTTGATTATGATTGAACTTTAGACTGCTAATAATAACTAAGCTACAGGCAACTATTGAACCCAATAATTTTAAAATAAATGCTGTTCCCAGAATCGTATCTTTGGCCTCTGTTTCTTGAACTAGATTACGAACGACAATGCCATTTAATCCCAACTTCGCGATCGCTTCAAATAATGCAACAAAACTAATGCAATAACTTAATTTGCCAAAATCTTCTACGCCCAAATATCGCACAAGATAAATAACGATAGAAAAGTTAATGACCATCGCAAAAACTTTTTCGATCATTAACCAACCAATATTACGAATTATCTTTTGTAATCCAGGACTAAAATTATTAATAATGGTGCCTCTCCTAGATTCTAAAAGTTAACCCAATTAGCAATTAGCCATTAGCAATTAGCCATTAGTAATGCTTTCCTGATTTCCGATGATGAACCGCTGTTACTCCCTCAGATTGCAATAACTTACCCTTCTCCGCCGTCGCATAAATCAACCAATGATCACCACATTCCATCTTATTGGCAATTCGACATTCCAAAAAAGCTAAAGCATCAGTCAAAATAGGACAACCATTCTCTGCTTCCTCCACTGTCAATCCTAGAAAACGATCCTCTCCCGGCTCAAAAGGCTTGAGAAACTGCTTCATCAACCCGAGATGATTACCCTGCTGCAAAATATTCAAGACAAAACTACTCCCCGTATGCAACAAAGATTCGATCGCGCGTTCCTTGGCAACCGCTACCGTAATACCTGGAGGATTAAAAGTCGCCTGAGAAACCCAAGATGCCAACATTGCTCCTTTTAGCTCTTCCTGTTTCGTCGTCACCACACAGAGCGCACCCACTAATCTACCCAAAGCTTGTTCTGTCCGCGCTACTTCTGAAGTTCCACTAGCGGTCCTGGGCTTATTTGCCCGTTGCGCTTTTTTCAATAGTTGAGCAAAATCTGTACCTGCTTCCTCGCAGGTTTTAATAATTTGATCAGTTGGTTTAAACTTGACTCGAATCGTCTTAAACCCAAAACTATAACCCGCATTACGAAATTTGGTCTCTAAAATATCGATCGCTTCACCACTCCAACCATAGGAACCAAATACTCCTGCTAGCTTGGTTTTATTGGTATTTCCTAAGACAATTCCTAAAGCCGTTTGAATCTGAGTTGGGGCATGACCACCCAAGGTCGGTGAACCCATAATGAATCCACTAGCCTTTTCTACCACCGTTTTAATCGTTTCTGGATCAGCTGATTCGGCGTTAATCGATTCGACAGCAACTCCCGCTTTGGTAATTCCTCTAGCGATCGCCTGGGCGATGGTTGTGGTGTTGCCATAGGCAGAAGCATAAATTAGGGCCACAGAAATTGCGCGATCGCCTTGATTTTGCAACCATTCGTTATACTGAGCGGTCAAATCTGTTAAACTATATTTAACCAAGCATCCGTGACCAACGGCATAGACTTTAGCTGGTTTCTCGGCAAGCTTAGTCAAGGCTGCCTTAATTTGCCGAGCATGGGGAGCCATTAAACAATCAAAATAATAACGCCGATCTTCGAGATCGTTTGACCAACCCTCATCAAAAACGCGATCGCCGCAAACATGCATCCCAAAAAGTTTATCCGTGTATAAAATTTCCGATTGGCGATCGTAGGTACAAAGCAAATCGGGATAACGGGGATTGGGGGTTCGGATAAATTCTAACTGGCGATCTTCCCCAATCTCAAGGGTATCATCTCCTTTAATAATCTTAATATCTGGCTCCAGCTCCTGTTCTTCTAAGATATTTCGTAATGCGATCGCGCCAGGATTAGAACAAACAATTTTGAGATTGGGTGCTAGATGTAAGAGTTTTTTTAGTGTAATTGCCCGGTTAGGATTGATATGACCCAAAATTAGATAGTCAATAGAGTCGAGATCAATTCTTTTTTGTAGGGCGTTGATAAAAATATCAGAAAAAGACTCTCCAGGGATATCTAATAAGACTATACGATCGCTTTCTATGAGATAGGAATTGGCGGTAGTCCCCTTTTGTCGCGAATATTCGATTTCAAATTTTAGTCTTGTCCAACTTCGCGATCGGAATACGCGAGTATCAAGAGTAACAGGAAATACTTGAACATCTTTGGCTCTATCTGAGGACATAACAAATATTGATCTTAAAGTTGGGATGTGATTGCTGTTCTATAGTTTACAACTTTGAGCCAATGGTAAATAGTCAAAACTTCGATGATTTTAAATTGAGATATCTACTGGAATTTTCGCGATCTCGAAGAGATCCGCTTCGCGGGCCGCGGAGTTTCAGCCTTCGGCTGATCGCATTTCCTGTAAGTTTCTTAAGCGCGATCGCGTATCTAAAAAAATATCTGCAACATTTATAATCTTGTTATTGTCGTTTTAAGAAGTAAAAAATGTCTACGAGTATCGAAGGAATTTATCGCAATGGTCGCGTAGAGTTTACAGAGCAGCCTGAAGATATACCAGAAGGAGCGTCTGTTATCGTTACTTTTATGGATAACTCAAATGATATTAATCTGACATCTCAAGGTATTGATAGAGAGCAAGCTAAAACTCTAAGAAACAATCTTGCTACCTTCTCGGAAGATTGGAATAGTGAAGAAATGAGTATTTATGACAACTACGATGCCGCCAAAACTAACCTTTAGACGAGGTGATATTGTTTTAGTCCTCTTCCCAAATTCCAATCTAAGTTCTGCTAAAACTCGACCTGCTTTAGTCGTACAAGCGAATGATTTGCATACTGGGCTTCAACAGATCATAGTCGCTATGATTACCAGTCGAATGATGCGAGCAGGACACCCCAGTCGTGTTGCTGTTTTGCGTAATTCTCCAACAGGGAAGCAATCAGGCTTGCTCACGGATTCAGTAGTGATGACAGATAATCTTGCTACGATAACGTGTTCAGCAGTATATCGTGTTATTGGCTCTCTTCCCACTTCAGATATTGATGCAGCATTGAAACATACGTTGGGACTATAGCGATCGCATTTATCGTAAGTTTTTAGCAGAGCGATCGCTTGTACAAATACAATACGGGAAAAGCTTATAATTTTGTACACCTCAGGAGCTTATGGAGAGTTAAAGCTTAATATTTATAAGCTAGAAAGTGATCGTGTAAATATTCTCACCGGCGATCGCACTTAATTAATCATGACAATCCTAGAACAACTATTAAATACAGTTAATTAACTTCCAGTAGAACAACAAGAAATATTGATTCAGATTATGAAAAATCGTCTTATAGAAATACGTCGCCAAGAAATAGCTGATAATGCAAAACAAATAATATCAGCTTTTCAGAGAGGAGAATTAACACCACAAACTGCGGATAAAGTTATTGCCCAATTGCAAAAAAGTCTACAAGATAACTAATGAAAAAATTAGTATTACCATTCTGCGATCGCATTTGCTGTAAGTTTCTTAAGCGCGATCGCATAAACATCACAATCAGCGATCGCTTTTTCCCTAACTTTATGTCAGAAGAATTAGAAAGTGAGAGAATAAAACAGTATATTCAAAAACATCTATGCCCAGAAAAATTCGAGAGTTAAAAGCACAAATTGCGCGTGAAGGGTTTGTTTATCTACCCAAACGTGGCAAAGGTAGTCATGAGCGATGGCGACATCCTCTGCTCAAAAAAACATTAACCATTCCAGGCAAAGACGGAGATGATGTACCACTATATTTAGAAAAACAACTAGCAACATTGCTTAATTTACTTGAAAAGCTAAGGTAGGAGGAAGAGAATCCATGAGTCAATATAGCATGATTGTCCAATGGTCGAAAGAAGATCAACTTTTCTTGGTCACAATTCCAGAGTTTGCAGATCAGGTTCTAATGCCTTGCACTCATGGCAAAACTCGTGAAGAAGCCATTCATAATGCAGAAGAGGTTATTGAAATGTATTTAGAAGCTTGGCAGGCAGAAGGTGAATCTATCCCTGAACCCAAGACACTTCAAATTGCCTGATGATTTTTGTAACGACTGAGTGTCAGCTTTTAACTGATCGCGTAAAAATGATAATCAGCGATCGCTTTTGGCTGTGAATGTCTGAAGTGCGATCAGCCGAAGGCTGGCACTCCGTGATCGCAAAATCTTGAGAGCTACGAGAAAAACACGGGGTAAAATAGTCTTACACCTATAAATCTAGTCGTCAGTTCTTTCGGTGAAAATTGTATGAGCGTTCAAGTCGAATTTCAAGCTATTGCTCCACCTCTACATTGGGATGAAGCAGGAGGCATTCGTATTGGTCAAAGCAGAGTGACTATTGATAGTCTGCTCGCTTCTTATCATATGGGTTCGACTCCCGAAGAGATCGCAGTTCAATATCCTGTACTTAACTTGGAAGATATATACGCTACCATTACCTACTATCTAACTCATCGTCAGCAGGTTGACAGATACTTAGAGCAGCGCCGTCAAAAATCTCAGCAAAGAAGACAACAACTTGACCAAAAATATAATCTGGTTGGTCTGAGACAACGTTTGCTTGACCGTTACTAGCATCACAATAGTTAATATCAAATGCGTTTGCTGACTGATGAAAATTTTAATGGTTCAATATTAAGAGGCTTGACAAGACGTTTACCTGACCTAGATGTAGTTCGCGTCCAGGATGTAGGTCTTCTACACGCTGATGATCCAACTATTCTTGAATGGGCAGCTAATGAGAATCGTATCTTGCTAACTCATGATGTGGCTACCATAATCATGTATGCTAATAATCGCATTGTACAGGGTTTGCCAATGCCTGGAGTTATCGAGGTTATTGCAACAGCTCCTATTGGGAAAGTCATTGAGGATTTGGAACTATTCATTCTATGCAGTCAGCCTGACGAATACGAAAATCAGATTCTTTATATTCCATTTTTCTGATCGCATAATGATTCTAATCATAGCGATTGCTGTGAATTTTCAGAAGTGCGATCGCCCAAAACTCATAGGGCTATCTCCCTTGTCTCCCTTTTCCCCCTGGTCTCCCTTGTGTCTTCCCAAAACTACCCAATCCGCCGCAGAATAGCACTGATAATCGCCGCTTCTTTATAATCCAAAGGTTCGCACAGCAGCTCTTCATTTCGTTCACCCTCTAAAATGGCACGGATCGCAGCGATCAGATTAGATACCTCTGACATTTGTTCTATTTCGGCTACAAACTGTTGCCTCACTTCTGCATTATCCACCGCTGTAACCACGCCTGCTATTAAATCCTCGTGTTGCTGTAATTCATAGGACATTCCCGCAAATTGAGCATATTCCTGCCGCGACAGCCGACGATATTCTTTAGCTTGAGCAATGTCGCCCTGATTATCTGCAATTTCTGCCAAAAGGTTATAGCTTTTCCAAATTTCCGCCGCCGCAGGATCTAAGGTTTTGTCGATCGCCAATCCTTCTTCTGCAAATTGTTGCGCTTCGACCAGGCGATCGCTTTGGTTTTGTAGCAAGTTAGCAAGGTTGCTGAATACTTTAGCTCCTTTATCTGGTAAAGCTTCACGATACTCTAAGGTTTTGCAATACCAGGTCTCTGCTTCTTTCAGTCTGCCAGCACTTTCATTGACATTAGCTAATTGATTCCAAGTCTGTGCTGCACCAGTTAGATTACCTAATGATTCTTTAATTCTTGCTGACTCTCGATATGCTTGTTCTGCTGCCTCCCACTGTCGTGCTTCTTCATACACCCGGCCCATTCCATGCAATGATTCGGCTTCTGATGCTGGTTCATTGAATCTCTGGAATATCTTCAGTGCTTCTTGATAGGCTTTTGCTGCCTCTGCTAACTTGCCTTGTTCCAAATCTAGGGCACCAAGTTGAATGTTTGCTACTGCTTCTTGTCTGGCATCACCCATTTCTTTGGCGATTGCTAGGGATTTCTGGTAAGCGATTCTAGCCTGTGCGTAATCTCCCATATCCGTCAGTACATCCCCACAATCAGCCTGTAAAATACCCATCTGTCTTTTCGTGCTATCAGAAGTTGGTAACTTTTCTGCCATTGCGATTCCCTGACGATAGAATCCTGCTGCCTCAGCTGATCGACCTTGAGAGCTAAAACATCGTCCTAGCCTGTTTAAAGTGACACAGCGCTCATAACTTGCCTCTTCCCCTAATCCCGCTAATATCTCAGCAAACACTTGTTTCGCTTCTTCGTAGCGACTAGCATTGTCTAATTGCTCTCCCAAATTAGTACGAGCAAGATACCAAGCTTGAGAACCTGGTTTTCCTAATTCTTGAGTACGTTGGGTGAGGGCAGCGCGATCTTTATTGAGTCCAAAATAGTCGAGAAACCTGTTTACATTTTTAACAAAATCAACTGCCGATTCTTCTCCTGCATCCAATACTCCGTTCACCGCAGCCAACAAATTGGGCAATTCCCTCTGAGCTACAGCACGAACATCCAGGGTATTGCTAGTATCTTGGTTATACAAATCGCTAGAGAGTTGATAATATTGCTGCTGATAGCGGCTGGTTAGCTCGGTTTGTTCTTCTGTGGTGAGGCGCGATCGCAGGACTGGGGCTAAGGTAGGATGAAACTTGAGATAGGGAGTTGCAACCCCGCTTAGGCGTTTGATCTCAATTAAACCCGTAGCTTCTAGAGCCTGACGCAATACTGTCCAAGTTGCTTCGTTAGCTCCTGCTGCCAATTCTGCTTGTGGTAACTGAGCCAATTGTTGTACTTGTTCGGCATTTTCCCTGGCATACTGCTCTAGCTGCTGTACTTTCTCTGCCACTTCTGGAGGCAATTCGTTACCTTCAAGAATGTCATAACCCATAGCGAGAGCCATGAGAATCGGATCACCACTCAATGCTGCTTTCGCTATCCTTATCGCTCCTTCATTTTGAAGGTCTTCTTCTGTTTTTCCCAACCCAGTCACTCTCAACAAGACATCTTCCATTGCTCCACCCTGAAATATTCCCAAGCGTGGCAAAAACTTCTGGGCTTCTGGATCGAGACGTTCTAAAGATAAATTCAAAGAAGCGATTAAGCTTTTATCTTTTTCTGGCACATTCGCTGTTTCAGCTATTAACCGCTCCAGAGCTTGTCCAATCTCCGCAGGACGACGCTCTTTTAACTGCCTTGCCAATAACTTGATCGACAGAGGATGAAAATCTACCAGCTTAAATAAGTTTATCAGCGCGTTCCGTTGGGGCAAGTCAAATTTCGGCGCAGGGGGAAATTTCATCAAGGTTTGGAAAAATTCCAAGGCATCCTCTGGATATTCCTCTGAACCCAAACCCCGCAAAGGCAAAGCCTGATGGATAAAACTACCTTCGTTAGAATAATCGGGATGGTGAAAATCTCCTGTCCTCGTAGTTAGCAAAACTCGACAATTCCCCGCTTCCGACCATTGTTTCGCAACATCCAACAATTTTTGCAGAGGGTCAGAGGCAATTGTTTCCAAATTATCCAAAATTAGTAGTAGTTTCAGGTTTTGCGCCTGCAAATACTCTGTTACTGCATCCGCATCGATAAAACTTTGGTTTAAAACCGTTCCCAAAGTAATGACTGCCAAACCCACCGCATCTATGCCCTGAAAAGCTGCATAATCCACAAAACAAACCTGAGCAAACATTCCAGTGCGAGTCAACCAGCGCCCAGATTCCACCGCCAAATAGGTTTTTCCTTGCCCACCAAAGCCAGAAATAGTCAGGCGGCGCGTTTTACCCACAAATGCTCTTTCGATTAACCATAATTCCCGACTCCGACCGAAAAAGCCTGCTTCCTGGATTTTTTCAGAGAGAGGAAGACTAGCAGAAGAGGAGACTTGGGGAATGAAAGATGAGGTTAATAAAGGTGTATCTTTTCCTGATTGATAGAGTGCGGGCAAAAACCAATCCTGTAATTTGAGGGTAATTCTGGTTTCTCCTCGCTGTCTTTCTCCTCGCCCCTGATTCCTATACAAATGCCGTCGTGCATTATCCAGCGCCTCGCCCATGCCTTCACCCCGCACCAAACGCTGATAGAATTTGGCAAACAACTCCTGCGCCGTAGTCACCAGAACCGAATGAGTCATCGCTAAAACTGAAGGAATGCCAGCATGGGTTAATCTAGCTGCTACGCTACCCATCGCATCTTCTCCCGCCATTTTCGCCGATTGACAGGCAGATAGCACAATTAACCCTACTTTCTGACGGTTGAGCATATTACCCAGAGTTTCGGCAGTAATTAACGCTTCTTTCCCTTCACGATCTTCAAACAGCAAATAACCAGTATTGGCAGCACTAACTTGGACATCTCCTTTCATCAGCCCAGGATCACTTAGTTTTGCTCGTTCGTACAAACTACCATCGGGATCAAATACGCCATGCCCATCAAAATGAACAATATCTACTGCTGGTTGGCGCCTATCCTCCAAGCGTTCTACCAAATTATCCAAAGTCGCTGGACGTAAAAACTCGACTTCTATTTTTCCTGCGGCTTCTTTTTCTATAGCCTCTAATACTGCGATCGCCTCTCCACGAGGATTAATGAAACCTGCATCTGTGGGACGACTAATCACAAACAGCATCCGCAATGTATCTTTGGCTTTGACCTTAAATGGTTTGCGTCCACTACCTGCGCCAGCAAAACGACGACGAATTGAGATCCGAGGATTATCGTTAACTAAATAGGTTCCTGCTGAATCGCACAATAGTTCCCAAGGCAAGGATAATATTGCAGGATAACTAGTGCTAATAGTTAGTAATTTACCTGGTTCATCTTCATCTTGAAAGTTATTAAAAAGGCGTTGAGCAGCGCGATGATTGAAAACAGCATCAAATAAAGCTGCGCCCCATTCAGGTAATTTAGCGGCAATCCGTTTCGCCCTTTGATCATCGACATCAGCAGTATATTGGGCAGCATAGGTTTCCAGATACCATTGAATATCTTTCAGATCTGCTTCGACAATGGGAGAGATGAATTCTAGTGCTTCTGTCTCATTGTCATCCAATTTGACAATTACTTGATTGGTCGTAGGGAAACGCAGATTTAATTCCATATTCTAATCCTAATTAACAGGAAAGTATGAGGACGCTTATTTGAGTGTAGCTTAATTGGAATAATGTTCGCAAAAAGCTTTAACCCCAAGGTGAATCACAATTACTGCAACCGAGACCAATAGAACTTCTAGCGCCGCACCAGCAAATCCCAGTCCCACTAAAATCGCTGTGAATCTGTTGATTACCTCTTTATTGTCGAGGTCTGACCATTTTTTCCACTGACCATTGAGAACTCCGCCTTCCTCACAGAGATCACTTTTTGCCACATTCCGAAAAGTTTGCAAAAAGGTTCGCGGATTTTCATTCGTAATTTCAGCGATCGCTTGACTTTGTCTAGCTGGAAGTGGCTCCGAGTCTTCTGTTACTCCTTTGTGTTTTATCTCTGAAGAAGACGCTCGACGGAGTTCTTGAATTTGCTGATCAATTTCTGCTGATAAGCTACTGATTTTTTCTGAGGTAAAGATATTATCCATGATTGCCTTTTATGCCAATAATATACCAAATTAAACTATGTTCACAACAGATTGCATTGGTAGGGGCGAACGGCCGTTCGCCCTTACATAAACAAGTGTGGCATTCTGATTTTAAATTGGTATTATTCTTGGTAAATTGCGATTGACAAAAAAAAATCCTCCTTTACTCAATATTTAAAGAAAGATTAAAACGTTATTTTTATTAAATTTTATAAGAAACAGAGCTACTGAAAAATCACCATTTCAAAAGATTAAACTGTTCCATATCAATCGTGTCGCGATTACGATAAATTGCTAACACGATCGCCAAACCAACAGCAGCCTCAGCAGCAGCAACAGTAATTACAAACACAGTGAAAATTTGTCCTTTAATTTCACCTGCATCTAAGAAATTGGAAAATCCCATCAAATTTAGATTAACCGCATTCAGCATCAATTCGATCGACATCAATACTCGTACTGCATTCCGACTGGTAACCAAACCATAAATCCCAATACAAAATAATGCAGCTCCCAACAGCAAAAAATATTCTAGTTGCACAGTTCTCTCCTCTCTTTATATGTCCAATTATCATTCAATGGCCAATGTTTAATGTTTAATGTTTAATGGTCAATGGTCAATGTTTAATTGTTACTAGTTGTATCTCCCAAAGAAGCTAATTCCCGAGGACGTTCTGGTAAGGTCAAGCTGGTAGAAATAGTTTCTTGTTTTGCCATTGTTTCCGGAATCAGATCACGGCGAGCCAAAATAATTGCGCCGACCATTGCCATCAACAGAAGAACCGAAGCCAACTCAAAAGGCAAAAGAAAATCACTAAAGAAATGAGTCCCAATTGTCACCACAGTATTCTCAATTACCGCAGGAGAAACCGTATTTGACGACCAAGGCGTAACAAGTACCATTGTCGACAACAAAGCAAATAACCCAAAACAAACACCAGCAGTCGCGGCATTACGAATCCAACGACCAGGAATTTTCGAAAAATCTTCTCTTTTATTCACCAGCATGATGGCAAATAAAATCAAGACATTCACTGCACCGACATAAACTAAGATCTGCGCTGCGGCGACAAAATCGCCATTAAGCAGGACATACAATCCCGAAATACTTAAGAAAACTCCTGCCAATAAAAAAGCAGAATGAACAATGTTATTTAATAAAACAACTCCTAGGGCTGTTCCCAACATCATGATGGCTAAAATGCCAAAAGAAACTATTTGAACTCCTTCTGCTAAGGTCACTACTTTCTCCTCTATTTATTATCAACAATCTCTTCTGGGCGCTTTCCTGCACGCTGAGAACCAGCAGGAAGATCATGAGGGTCCATAACTCCTTTTGGCAAATAAGCGAACTCTTTTAATGGTATTACCGCAGGATCTTGAGTAACCTTGTAAGGTAAACGTCCTAAAGCTACATTGTCGTAGTTTAATTCATGGCGATCGTACGCAGCCAACTCATATTCTTCTGTCATAGAAAGACAATTAGTGGGGCAATATTCCACGCAGTTCCCACAGAAAATACAGACACCAAAATCAATACTGTAATGGTTGAGTTTTTTCTTCTTGGCTTTTTTGTCAAATTCCCAATCAACTACAGGAAGATTAATCGGACAAACCCGAACACAAACCTCACAAGCAATACATTTATCAAATTCGTAGTGAATCCGACCCCGATAACGTTCAGAAGGAATAACTTTTTCGTAAGGATACTGTACGGTTACAGGTCTGCGTTGCATATGGTCGAAAGTTACGGATAATCCTTGACCAATAAATTTCGCAGCTTGTAAGCTTTCTTTTGCGTAATCTTGAACTTGTTTTAGTACTTTAAACATTTTCCTTGATTGTTAATTATTTTATTGGTTACTAATCACATTGTATTTATCCACCAAAAGCGATGGGAAAAGCTAACTTAAGTGCTGCGGTAATCAGAAGATTTGCCAAAGCGACAGGAAGTAAGAATTTCCATCCGAGATTGAGTAATTGGTCAATACGGACGCGGGGTACTGTCCAACGTAATAGGATAGCAATAAAGACCAAGAAATAAGCTTTCACTAGAGTCATGATAATACCCAAAGATGCAGTGATAACCTGCAACCAAGGGGTGGTTTCGCTAACTCCAAGCCAACCAGCAAACTGATCTAGGGGAACAATGAATTCCCAACCACCAAGATAAAGAACCGCAAAAACTAGAGCAGATAAAACTAAATTGATGTAGGAACCCAGGTAGAACAGAGCAAATTTCATCCCAGTATATTCAGTTTGATATCCAGCTACCAATTCTTCTTCTGCTTCTGGAAGGTCAAAGGGTAGACGTTCACATTCTGCTAAAGCGGAAATCCAGAAGATAATGAAACCGACGGGTTGTCGCCAGATATTCCAGCCCAAAATACCATAACCTGATTGCTGTTCCACAATATCAACTGTACTGAGGCTATTGGACATCATGACGATCGCCAAAACGGCCAAAGCCAAAGGAATTTCATAACTAATAGATTGGGCGGCAGCTCTTAATCCTCCGAGTAATGAATACTTGTTGTTGGAGGAATAACCCGACATCAACAACCCAATAGGAGCAATACTTGAGAGGGCAATCCAGAGAAAAATGCCGACATTTAGATCTGTAATATTGACATTTTGACCAAAGGGAATGATTAAATAAGATAAAAATACCGGGACAACTACCAAAACAGGGCCCAAGGTAAATAACCAAGGATCAGCTTTGACAGGAATTACATCTTCTTTAAACACTAATTTGATACCATCGGCAACGGGTTGCAATACGCCCAAGGGGCCAGCATATTCCGGGCCAATCCGCTGTTGTGCCGCAGCTGAAATTTTTCGCTCTAGCCAAACCACAACTAAAACACCGACAGTGGAGCCGATAATCATTAGTAACATGGGTAAAGGCAACCAAAGAGCTCTTGCGATCTCGTGAGGCAATCCTAACTCGCTCAGAGCTTCGATGAAACTTCCTTGAAGGTCAATTCCTGAATTCATGTTTGTTGGTATGGTTAATTTAAAGGTACGCTCTATTCAATCAGTTAGCAGCTATCAGTTATCAGTTATCAGGTCTCAATTGGGGATTGAACCCCTTCTTACGTGATTGCGTATGCTGAGGAAACCTTATCCTAAAGGACTACCTTCGGGGCGTGCGAAGCGGTATCCTTTAGGACAGCACGCCTCACGCGCAACTGAGACATACAGCTTAAAGAAGCTGGGGTATTAGACCCAGTCCAAAAATTAACTGTTCACTGTTCACTGTTCACTGTTCACTGTTCACTGATAAGTGTGTTTCTCTGGTAGAAATTGCATTCTAAGATAAAAGATACACCATCCCTGCCATCAAGACCCAGTGAAGCATCTAGATAGATTCAGAGCGAACACTCATAAGTATAGTCTCTACTTCTTATGCTTCGAATGTAGAGCTAAGCTACTACAAATAAAAAAAAAGCGGAAGGTCAAGCTCTTGACCTTCCACTAAAATAAATTAATTATTATTCAATATTTAATTGTTTTTTCTACCAGTCCAGACTAGAACTAGGATTATAAATTTCACCTTCAAAAGGTTGAATGCCTATTTCAGGATACTGATCATGAGTTGGGCCAAAAAGACTAATAAATCCTTCAGCCAGATAATTAACCATATTACGTAAAGTGTCGATAACTTTCATCAGAACCCACTCCCGATTTGCTAATAATGAGTAAATAAACCTAATAGTATTTGAGCTAAATATTTGTTTGCTGCTCTATATTTTTATTATGGGATCGAAGGGGATCAAAAGATAAGCCATTAGTTATTATTGAAACGAATATTCATCTTTATGCCTTGCAACTTATATTTTAGTTACCAAAAAATAAAGTTTTCCTAACTAAGGTAACGAAAATTCAAAAGCAAAAAGCGAAAAGCTTTTAGATAATGGCTTTTCGCTTTTCGTTAAACTTTAGAAACTACATATTTTTATTCAACTATATATTCCGATTGAATTGTTGGGACTGTTCCCCTGGTTGCTAAACCCTGGTAGATCATTGCGGCTACTTCTGCACGAGTAGCTGGTTCATTGGGATTTAGAGATGTGGGAGAAAAGCCAGGGCGATTAATTGCTAACTTGGCTTGGGTTGCTGCGGCAACTTGATTTAATGACCATTTAGGTAATCCGTCGCGATCGCCGAACTTCTGCAAAATAGTCTCAACATTGCCACTAGGCTCTAGTCCTAAACCAGTTGCTAAGGCAACTAAAACTTGATAGCGAGGAATATTCTGTTCTGGTCTAAAATCACCCTCTGAGTAACCATTCATAAAGCCAAGGGAGACTGCTTTGTTGATATCGTTAATACTCCTATCACTGGAAGAAACATCGGTGAACTCCTTGGGAGCTTCAACATTTGAATCATCCTTAAATGCACTGCTAATTAGACTCGCCATTTCTGCCCTAGTAATTGGTTCATCTGGCTTAAAACCTTGAGTATTAGGAAGTAATTTTTCTTCTCCTAATTTTGACGCGAAAGGATATACCCAATGGTTATCAGGCAGATTGGAAAAGGCAACTACTTCAGGTTCAGGTTCTGGCTCAGTAACCACTTCTGGCTCCGATTCCGGAGCTGTTTCAACTACTTCGGGTTCAGTTTCAGGCTCAGTAACCACTTCAGGCTCAGATTCTGGCTCAGTAACCACTTCAGGCTCAGATTCTGGCTCTGTCTCAATTACTTCGGGTTCAGCATCAGGAATAGTAGTTTTTGCGACAGAGGGAATAGACGCAGCAAGGGGTAAAGAAGGAAAAGAATTGCCTGTTTGATTAAGACTATCTTTATCTTTGTCAAGAGAACCAGAAAGTACACCTGAACTAAGAGTCTCTTCTGTCTCAATATCCACAGAAGATTGTGAAATATTGAAACTACCTAAACTATCTGCATCGTCAAAATCCTGGGAATCGAGATCTGCATCTACATTAGTGTCTATTTCTGTCGTTTGACTAGAAGACGATAAAAAGCTGCCTTCGGATAGAAAGTTCAAATTACCTTTTCTACTGCCGAAAGACCAAAAGAGAATAGCGCCAATGGCTCCAAAAGCAACGATCTTGGCAATCCATTCGTCTTCTGTTTCTCGAATTGCATTCCTACGTATTCTCTGTCGTACACGGCGTTCTTCGGGAGAAACTTCCGGAGAGTCGGAAGGTTGGGGATTTGGGGGCGATGAATTAGTCATATCGAACTGAGTAACTAGAAATTATAGATATTATTTAACAAAGATTAAAGCACAGGTCATTGAGAACCATCCAAAATCATAGTAAATCTTTGGTTTTGCTTTAAAAAGCTGATAGCAAGTGGCAAAGCAATGTTAAGGAACGATTAAAACTGGACAGGGGGCCAGGTCGATCGCGCGATGGGCAACGCTTTGATTATTATCATCTTTTGGTAATCCTAAGCCTTTGGTTCCCATAATCATCAGATCGGCATTAATCTCATCGGCGACATCGCAAATAGTGAAAGAGGGAATTCCTGTTTTTTCCAAGGTTTTGACAGTAATATCTTGTTGAGCAAATAAGGCTTTTGCTCCTTCAAGTAATTTGGCAACTTCAGTCTCAGAGCTCATTCCTCCAGTCGCTTCTGGATTTACTACGGATAATAAAACTAGATTGCTATTGTAGGTTTTTACTATATTAATTACGACATCTGCTGCTTCGCGAGTTTCTCGACTACCATCAACAGGAAATAAAACTGTTTTAAACATCTTCACCTAACCGTTGGAGTTAATTCTTCAAACAAACTTGGTTTGACTTTCTCTCAGAATACATAAATCCTGATAAGAAATTATTGAAGAAATAATAATTGAAAAATATACCATGCAAATTAAAAGAATTCCTGTATTATCGGACAATTATGTTTTTCTGCTTTGTGATGAGCAAAAAGGGATTGCTGCTGTGGTTGATCCTGCTGTTGCCAAGCCTGTATTGAAGAGAATAAAAGATCTGGGATTGGATTTAGTAGCGATTTTTAATACTCATCATCACCCTGACCATGTAGGTGGAAATCGTAAGTTATTGCGGCATTTTCCGAATCTTGTTATCTATGGAGGAAAACAGGATAAGGGCCGAATTCCTGGGCAGCAAGTATTTTTGCAAGAGGGCGATCGCGTAAAATTTGGCGATCGCGAAGGTCAAGTTTTCTTTGTCCCAGGCCATACTCGTGCTCATATTGCTTATTATTTTGCTCCTGTTACACCAGGGGAAACGGGAGAGTTATTTTGTGGAGATACTCTGTTTGCCGGCGGATGCGGCAGATTATTTGAAGGAACCCCCAGTCAAATGGTTGATTCTTTGAGTAAAATTAGAGCTTTGCCTGATAATACTCGTGTTTGGTGTGGCCATGAATATACTTTGAGTAATTTGAAATTTGCCCTTACTGTGGAAGAGAAGAATGATACTTTGCAGAAGAGGTATCAGTCGGTGAAAGAAAAACGCGATCGCGGCATTGCTACTGTTCCTTCTATCTTGGGTATTGAGAAGCAAACTAATCCGTTTTTACGTTGGGATATACCTGCTTTAAAATCTGTTACCAAACAGCAAGAACCTGCCAGAGTATTTGGTAAATTGCGTGGTATGAAAGACTTGTTTTAAAACGCCAAAAATTACCCAATTGTTTTGAGATGAGGCTGAAAAACAGTTTCTAAAATGCTAACTAAAGTCAATCAAAAAAGCGATCGCCGTTTAGAACATAGTGCGATCGCTTTTTAATTAATAATGCTTCTCCCATTCCGCTTTATATTCTCGCCAAATTTCTTTAGCCCGTTGCTTCATCTGATAATGTCTTTCCACACCCTCATAGTTATAACGATTGAGATTATTTTCAACAATAAATTCTTCCATATAACGAACTCGTTCACTGGTATTAGGGTGGGTAGAAAGCCAAGCAGGAGGTTCTCTATAATCCTCATCTTCTTTTTTTAATTCTTCTAAATGTGCCATCAAATTCCGTACACCATCCGCCGCATAATCCGAAGCAACTAGCATTCTTGTGCCAAAAAGATCTGCTTGTTTTTCCATATCTCGGCTATAGTTCATCACAATCAAATTCCCCGCAGTCCCTCCAACATAGGGAACATATTGGGTTATATTCGCGGTGAGACTGCCTCTAGTCGCCAGTTGAAAACCGTGAGATAAAACCGAATGAGCTGCTTCATGGGCGAGTAAGCCAGCCAATTCAGCTTCGGAATCGGTATTCATAATCACCCCTAAATTGACAAATATTTTTCCTACAGGCAAAGCAAAAGCATTGATGCGATCGTCCATAATCACATAAAACTCAAACTCAAATTCATCTCTCCCCGATACGGCAGCAACTTTCTGTCCTACTTCTCGAACATAAGCGAGTATGGCTTCATCTTCTAGCATCGGTAATTGTTTCCGGGCTCGCTTGGCAAATCGCTCTCCCAGATTAGATTCTCCTTGCAACAGCAACACCGTAGTATCGATCGCGGAAATCGGCCCGAAAATATTTCCCGTAAAGGCAAAACCCACCGCCCCGGTAATCGCATTCCCGATCGCGTTAAAAGTCAATTGTTCTCGAATATCACTTTTAAACTCTTCTAAATATTCATCGGCTAACTGAGTGAATTCTGCTGCTTCAGGAGCTTCAGGATAAAAGAGAGCAAATTGACGAGAGGCGATCGACGCTTCGATCCATCGTTTATTGCTCACATCCGAAGCAATTTTTGCTCGCAATAACTTCGTATCCGCAGGATAGAGATTAATCGCTTTTTCCAAAACCAATGACGATTCTTCACCTCTTTCATAGTCTAAGAGTGCTTCGGCATAACTTAAATGCCCAGGAATAAATTGCGGTTCTTGCTCTACTAATAATTCTAGGGGCGTTAAGATTTTGCTTTCGAGTCCTTGCTCTTTGCCTTCTTGATAAATACGCCAATATACCGCAGCTCCAGGACTGAGTTTTGTCGGATCATAATTAGGTTCAGGCAGAACATTGCTAGGATCTAATTCTTTATCCCAGGGCGTTTTTTCTTCTTGATATATTTGTGCCGCTGTTAGTCTTTCTCCGGTTTTGAAAAGATTATCTGCTATGACTAATTTTTGATAATGGACAACTTCTTCTGGTGTTAGACAATCAATTTGATCAGGATTTTCGGGATTTTCAGAATTTTCGGGATTTATCTCAGGATTTGTTTCCGAATTGGTGACTAACTCTTGATCAGAATTTTCGGGATTTTCGGGATTTATTTCGGGATTTGTTTCCGAATCGGTGACTAATTCTGCGGCAGGACATTGGACAAAGATGACATTACTAGTCTCTTCTGTAATCTCGGTTTCAGTAGTTAGGGAATCTTCTTCTAAGAGCACATCTTCTTCAAGCTCTTGTTCTGAGGTTTGTTCTGTTGCTTCTGTTTCTATATCTTCTATCTCAGGAGTATGAGCAATTGCTACATTCGTAAAAGCAAAAATACAGAAGAAGATTGATAATAAATTTAGATAAAGTTTCATCACAATTAGTCTCTTTTTGAGCTGCGGCAAGAGGTTCTTGATAAATTAATAACTACTAACTATCTATTTTATCGATGGGAAATGAAATTTCTATAAATTTTGGGTAAATACATCGAATTAATATTTCTATTCTGTTTTCTTTAACTTTAGGCTCTAAATGAAATTTTTACTCAAACTCTTCATTCTCATTCTTCTCAACTTGGCTATTGCCAATGCTGCTTGGTCAGAAACCATTGACATTACGTTACTACAACTCAATGATATCTATGAAATTGCCCCTATATCTGGTGGTAAAACTGGCGGACTGGCGCGGATTGCTAGTGTACGGCAAAAATTAATCACGGAAAATCCCCATACCTATACTATTTTAGCGGGTGATATGTTGAGTCCTTCGGCCTTGGGCACGGCAAAAATCGATGGAGTTGCGATCGCGGGTGCCCAGATGGTTTCGGTGATGAACGCGATCGGCCTGGACTTTGCCACTTTTGGTAACCATGAATTTGATCTGAGCCGAGAGCAATTTTATCAACGCCTAGCTGAATCTGAGTTTACTTGGATATCTAGCAATGTTTTTGATGAGTCGGGACAAGCTTTGACCAATGTGCCTTCGTCAATAATTTTTCCTGTCACAGGAGCAGAAGGCAGCGTTATTAATGTCGGATTAATTGGTGTCACCATTGATAGTAATCCGACGGACTATGTGAGCTATCAAGACGCGATCGCATCTATGCAACAGCAAGTAGACAAAATCAAGGAGCAAACTGATATCATCATCGCTATCACCCATCTAGCTCTAGCTCTAGATCAGCAACTAGCAGAAACTATTCCTGAGATTGATATTATTTTAGGTGGTCATGAACATGAGAATATTCAACAATGGCGCGGCAGTGATTTTACGCCGATTTTTAAAGCAGATTCTAATGACCGAACAGTTTATATTCACCAACTGAGCTATGATACTGTAACTAAACATTTAGCGATCGCATCCCATCTTCAACCGATTACCGATCGCATTCCTGAGCAGCCAGAAGTTGCAGAGTTAGTTGAGCAATGGTTGCAAAGAGCTTTTGATGGTTTTCGTAATAATGGTTTTCAACCAGAACAAGTTGTCACAATTACGACTGTATCGCTAGATGGCTTAGAAGCTAGTGTTCGTAACCATCGAACAACTTTGACCTATTTGATTACCCAAGGAATGTTAAATGCGACCAATCAAGAGGCCGAACTCGCGATCGTTAATAGTGGCTATATTCGGATTGATGATGTTTTGCCTCCAGGAAAAGTGACCCAATATGATGTGATTCGCATTATGCCTTTTGAAGGTCAAGTGATGTTAGTCAAAATGAGTGGTGTGCTTTTAGAAGAAGTTCTCAATCAAGGTCTTGCGAACAAGGGAACAGGAGGATATCTACAAACAGCGAATGTTAGTCAAGATGAATTAGGGAATTGGCTCGTTGGGAATAATGCTTTAAACCAGGAACAAGTTTATAAAGTTGCTATTAATGATTTTTTACTGACGGGAAAAGAAAATGGCTTAGATTATCTGAATCTAGAAAATCCTGAAATCAAGTTGCTTGGTCAGAAGGAAGATATTCGATTTGCCTTAATTAATCAATTACAAACAGCTTATAAGAATTGATGAAATCGGAAGCAAATTAGATTTGAATCAAATTGCGTAAAAAAAATGCCCAAAAAATAATGAGCATTTTGTAACAGAGCATACATTTTCAATAACATATCTATTCTCTAATTAAATCTTAATCTTCTAATATTATTTTATAAGTAATTATTTTC
>JBCCYD010000060.1:0-19820 GCA_039190385.1 Cyanobacteria bacterium P01_F01_bin.143
ATCGCCTACAGAACTGATAACTGATGACTGATGACCGATAACTGACTTAATTGAGCTTCTGATAAAAAAATAACTGATGATTCGGTAATAATTCTGGATGAAAAATTTTAATTAAATCAGCTAAAATCACATCAGGATTACTGATTCCACCTTCCCAATAATCATTACCTCCATTTTCATTTACACGAGCGTTGTTATTGTAAACATTACCTGTTTGCACTGCTTGAAAATCGCCATAGCGACTATCTTCTCTAATTACATCTTTTAAACTCTGCCAAGATTGACTAACATTTAACCAATAGTCTGCTTTTGCAGCACGTTCAAAAACATTTTCAAAAGATGAAGGGACGCTACCAGAAGAATTGCCAATACAAAGTAATTCTGCTCCCGCATCTGCTAAATATTGGGCTGGATAACTTTGACATCCTGGTACATACCAAGTTCCTTTAACATTAAATCCTGTAAATACTTTGGGGCGTTTTTTGATAGCTTTAGTTTTAGCAGCGATTTCTTGATAATTATTGCTTATTTTACTAAAAACCTTTTCTGCTTTTTCCTCTCGATTAAAAAATAAAGCCGTAAATTTTAACCATTCGCTTCTACCCAAAGGTGTGTTTTCCACGTATTCAGCATTTATTGCTACTTTTAATCCTGCTTCTAATAATTTAGGATGATTATCTATTTGTGGGTTTCCCGTTCCAAAAGTAGTAACTAAATCGGGATTAAGTTCTAACAACCTTTCTACGTTCACATTATTATTGCCTAATTCTACGATTTTCCCTGCTTTGATTTTCTCAGCTACTTCTGGTGTATTGACTACCTTGGGATCCCTGACACCGACGAGTTTATCTACTAATTCTAATTTGGCTAAATGAGGTAAATGAGTAGTAGAAAGCGATGCGACTGTATTTATGGGTACTGTAATTATTTGGGTTTCTTCATATCCCTCTGGTGCTGGTGTACCGCATTGAACTAGAACATATTGAAAACTTATCTTCGCATCGGGAAAGGGCGTTTTTACCGTTATAACTTTATAATTATTTTGATATTTTACCGAAAAACTATTAGCATAATTAATACTTACTTTTTCAGGGAAATAATCTGTATTTTGATTATAATTTTCAACGCAAATTCGATTCGACTTTGAGGATATTTCTTGATAATTTGGCGTATTATTACAAGCAATAATTAAAGATGCGACACACAAAGCCTGACAACAAAAGAATAATAATTTAATTCTATTTGATTTTAAAAATTGCATATCGGTAATATTTTTAACGCGAAGTTACGCAGAGATAAATTATTTTAATTTTAGAGAATGTTAAGCTTGAACGCATCTAAGCGACATCTTTGAATAATAAAAGAAAAAACTTAGAACCCTCTTTCTCCCTGCTCTCTGCTCCCTGCTCTCTATTCCCCAGCGCGTAGCGCTATATCTTTAAGCTGATTCTGGTGGATAAAGATTCTCGGTAACTTTATTTCCTTGAACTAAATGTTCTTCAACAATAGTGTCAGCTACTTCTGGCTTAACGCGAGTGTACCAAGTTCTGTCTTCAGAATTAAATACTACTGGCCCTGATTTACAAACTTCTAAACATCCAGAGGTTCTTACTTCTATATCCAAATTAGCTTTTTCAACAGCATTTTTCAACGCTTCATAAGTAGGTTGCCAATTACGTGAAGGCAAACATCTGGAAGATGTACAAACTGAAATATAAGAACGTTTTAAAGGATTTTTAGTAAATGGCATAGGTTTATTACCTAATACATAAATCTCCCGCATTTCTTGATAAAGAGCTAATTTTGATAAGTTGGGTTTACTTTCTGGTAATAAATTTTCGTCATCTTCATCTACTAAAGGATTAGGGAAGAAAATTGTCATCACATTCTCACCATTACCATTCCAAAATTCAATTCCCCAACTTCTTGGTTGTCTATGTTTGTTGAAACGTCGATAAAAAGCTGCTCGACTAATTCTTCTTTGCTTTCTTAATTCCAAAGGAGTTTGGTTCTTGGGGCCACCTAAATTCTCATCGATACATAGATGTAAATGCCAACCTTCTGTTACTACTGTGAGATAACCATCGTAAAGAATACAAATTTTCGGCGGAGTGGTAAACTCTAATTCTAAAACCCCACCTTGAGCAACATGTCCCAATTGTACCTGCTGCCAATTTTGTTGAAACAAAGTGTAAAGTAACGATGATAAAACATCACAACTGCAATCAATATCCTCATATTCAACTTTACCCCCCATTGGTAAATTTTCCGTAACCTGGCGGTTTAGTGGTTTTACCCAAGGATTATAGTTACTCATGGCTATCTTAGATTTAAGGTTCTTTTGACATCACTTTAAAACTTATAATTAACACCTGCTTGTACAATTCTACCTGCATCAGGAAAACCAGAGAATACTTGAAATCTCTGGTCAAAAATGTTTTCTACACTACTATTCAGCACTAAGTTGTCACCTATGGGTACTCGTAATTTCAAATCAAAGGTTGTGTAACCGGGTAAAGATTCTGTATTGGTATTGTTTGTGGGATAACTGCCCAAAGAATGCATTAAAAACCCTGCGTACCAACCTTGAGGATTTTCGTAGGAAAGTCCCAAATTAAGACTATTAGCACCGACAAATCTTAATTCTTGGTCAACTTCGGCAGGATTAGAACTCTCAATAATTTTGGCATCATTTAGAGTATAGTTGCCAGAGAAGTAGAAATTTTTGGCTAATTGTAAGTTCAAGGTAGTTTCTAGCCCATTAGTCCGAACTTTACCGATATTTCTATAGGTAGAATTGGCAAAATCGAAAGCAATATTATCGGATATGGTGTTGCTGAAAAAAGTGAGACGTATTAAACCGATATCTCCTAATTGTTGGTCGATACCAACATCAAAGCTATTACCTCTTTCCGGTTTTAAATCTGGATTACCTTGAGCAAAGGGTGAGTTACTAAATAAGTTAAAGAGGGTAGGAACTCGAAAATTACGGAGATAGTTAGCTCTAAGTGTAGTCGTTTCTGCCAAATTCCAACGCGCACCCACTGCTGGAGAAGTAACAGAACCATTTGCTAAAGTATTAAAATCTTGGCGCAATCCTAAGTTGAATCGCACATCGGGAGTAACGTCCACGAGATATTTCGCAAATACCGCTCCCTGTCCGACACTATCATCATAATTTTCCGTTTCTGTACCATCAGCGATGTTACGAGTGATATTTTCAGCACTGATATTGCGGTAGTCAGAACCATAAGTAATATTATGATTCTTAGCAATTTGCCAATTATGTTGTATCTGGAAACCTAAGGATGCTTGATTGTTATCAAATTGTTGATGAGTACTGATGTCTCCCGTTCTGTTATCAAAACGGGTATTGAGAAAATCTAGATAGACTCTAGCTGTTAGTAAAGAATCGTCCGTTTTTCCTAATTTTGCGTTCCAGGCCAAATCTGTGAGAACTTGGTCGGTGAACTTCCGATTATTATCGGTCAGGGAGTTAAAAGGAGCTTGGGGAGTTGGTACACCACCTGCAACTCCTTGGTCTTTAGCAAGATAAATGGTGTTGAAACTCAAACTTTGGCGATCGCCTAATTTTGTATCGATCTGTAAATTAAGATTGTTGTATAGTACATCGGCATTTTCCCTAGTTCCTTCAAAGTCAACTTCGGGAATGGAGAAATCAAAGTTATTGTTAGAACGAGTGCGATTATACCCTAGCAACCAAGAGACATTACCCAATGTGCCGCTATTTCGAATACTTTGTTCGTTGAAATCATGGCTACCAAATTTTAATTGAGCTTTGGTTGTAATATCTTCTGTCGGACGGCGGGTAATGATATTGATTGTCCCTCCAATGGCATCGGAACCGTAGAGAGTAGAACCGCCACCGGGAAGAACTTCAACTCTTTCGACAAGATCAGTTGTAATTTCTGAAAGGTCGAAACCACCACTACCAAGATCATTAATTGGTCTTCCATTGAGCAATATCAATACTTGTGCGGTACTAGCACCCCGAATAAACTGACTGCTTCTACTACCAATTTCTGTTCCCGCAGTACCGTCGGGTAAAATACCAGGGACAAATCTCAACGCTTCTTTAACAGTGCGCGCTCCCTGGGCTTCGATTTCTTCACTGTCAATCACGTATACTGGACGAGTTGCATCCCGCACCTTCCCTTCACTACGGAATGGGGTAAAAACTGGTTGATCCAATATTTCTCCTACAACTGTAATTTCAATATCTACTTCTTCTGGATCTTCTTCTTCTACTTCCTCTTTTTCTTCTTGTGAAGGGGGATTTTGAGCAATATTTTCCGTATTGTTAGTTGTTGTAAATTCTAGGTCTTTTGCCGTACCTCGATTTTGGGAAAAGTCTGATAAATGTAGAATATCTTGTGCTACAGCACTGTTATTTCCGGAAAATATCCCCAATACAGTCAGAATAGATAATGTAAACTGTATTCTCCACCGAGAATTGGCAATAATATTTTTCATCTGTACCTCGCAGATAATTGTGTTTTTTTATGACAATTGGCGGGCATTCTGACTTACTCAATTTTAGATTGCTGATTTACATCATCTAAAATCGGCTTACAGCTGCGGGACAGCGCCGGATTTACACCGAACTTTCCCCCTTACGTCTGATGGCTGATCCCCATCAAAACCATTTATTTAATTTGAGATTAAAAATGGACCACCACATTTAATCAATGAATCAATACTACAGTGGTTCGGACAATTTTAAAAATATCTCCTTAACAACAATCAGGGCAAACGCATCTTATTTTGAAAAAGCTTACTAGATGCTAATTTCAGCGATAGAGTACTTTTTCTGATTGATAGATGCAGCCCTTAAAGCCTAAAGATCTTAGGATTTTGATGCGTTTGCCCTGTAACAACAATGGTTCTAATTGTGGCTATGCTGTATTTACGCCAATGTCCACTAGCGATCGCTTTTATTGTAATTAGTTTATTTACCTAATAATCTGTCCCGTAATTTTTTAATGCGATCGCGATAGGTAGCAGCAGATTCAAACTCCAAATTCTTCGCTGCTTCTTTCATTTGTGCTTCCAATTGCTCAATAATTTCGGGAATTTTTTCTAAGGGCAATTCATCGGATTGTTGATAAATCTCTTCTAATTGCTCACTATTAAGACGACGAGAAAGATCGAGGAAAGACAAAATCGAATTATCTGATTTTTTAACAATTGGCTGGGGCGTAATATTATGCTTTTTGTTGTAAGCAATTTGCTTTTCCCTTCTGCGATTAGTTTCCGCGATCGCATTAATCATACTTTTAGTTAAATTATCCCCATACAAAATTGCCTGTCCTTCAACATGTCTTGCAGCTCGACCAATAGTTTGAATAATTGAACTCGTAGAACGTAAAAATCCTTCCTTATCCGCATCAAGAATTGCTACCAATGAAACCTCAGGCAAATCCAATCCTTCCCGCAATAAATTAACCCCAATTAAAACATCAAATTCTCCTTTCCTTAAAGCTTGCAAAATCTCAATTCTTTCAATCGCTTTAATCTCCGAATGCAGATATTGCACCTTCACATCTCTTTCACTAAAATATTCACTCAGATCCTCCGCCATTCTCTTCGTAAGAGTTGTAATCAAAACTCTTTGTTCCAGTTTTACCCTAGTTTTAATCTCATCTAAAAGATCATCAACCTGATTAGTAGTCGATCGCACAATAATTTCGGGGTCAATTACTCCTGTAGGACGAATAACTTGCTCTACTACTTGCTCTTGAGATTGCTCTAGTTCCCAAGCCGCAGGAGTTGCCGAAACAAAAATACATTGATTAACTTTTTGCCAAAATTCATCAGCTTTTAACGGTCGATTATCCGCCGCCGAAGGCAACCTAAACCCATGATTAATTAAAGTTTTCTTCCGCGCCTGATCGCCATTATACATACCACGAATTTGAGGCACCGTTACATGGGATTCATCAACAATTAATAACCAATCTTCGGAGAAATAATCTACTAAACATTCTGGCGGAGAACCAGGTTTTCTTCCTGCTAAATGACGAGAATAATTTTCTACTCCATTACAATAACCAACTTCTTCTAAAAGTTCTAAATCATAACGCGTTCTTTGCTCTAATCTTTGATATTCTAATAATTTATTATCCTTTTCGAGATTTTTTAATTGTACATCTAGTTCATTTCTAATATCCTTGCAAGCTCGTTCTAATTGCGATTCAGGAGTTACAAAATGTCGTGCTGGATAAATACTAATTCGTTGCAGATCTGCTAAAGTTTCTCTAGTTAGAGGATCAATATATTGCAAATTATCTATTTCATCACCAAAAAATTCAATCCGAATAATACGATCTTCATAGGCGGGAATAATTTCTAAGACATCTCCTTTAAGTCGAAAATTTCCTCTTTCTAGTTCAATATCATTACGGGAATATTGCACCGACACTAAACTACGGAGCAAATCGCCTAAAGGGACTTCTGCTCCTACTTCAATTTTAATCGCGGCATTGAGATATTCGGCGGGCATTCCCAAGCCATAAATACAGCTAATAGAAGCGACCACAATCACATCTTGGCGTTCAAAAAGAGAACGAGTTGCCGAGTGGCGTAGCATATCGATTTCATCATTAATCGAAGCTGTTTTTTCAATGTAAGTATCGGTGACAGGAATATAGGCTTCAGGCTGATAATAATCGTAATAACTAATAAAATATTCAACGGCATTATCAGGGAAAAATTGCCGCAATTCATTACATAATTGGGCTGCTAAAGTTTTGTTGTGAGCTAATACTAAAGTTGGTTTTTCAACATTGGCAATTACCTGAGCAGCAGTAAAGGTTTTACCCGTGCCTGTTGCACCAAGTAAAGTTTGAAAAGTATTGCCAGCTAAGATGGAATCGGTTAGTTCCGCGATCGCGTTTGGTTGATCTCCTTTTGGTTGAAAGGGAGACTTTAAATTAAAAAGACCCATAAAATCAGTTATCAGTTATCAGTTATCAGTTTTACTTATTACTCATTACTTATTACTCATTACTTAATTCGTTTGCCATATTTGCGGGCATAAACTTGAGTGAATTCTGCGCCAAAGAGTAAGATTTGAGCTGAATAAAACACCCAAGCAAGGAAAATAATCAAAGAGCCAGCCGCTCCATAAGCCGAACCAAAACTACTTCTTCCTAGATATAAACCAATTAAAAATTTGCCAAAGCTAAACAATATAGCGGTTATAACTGCGCCTACCCAAACGTCTTTCCAACGAATTCTCACATCAGGAAGATATTTGTAAATTAGGGCAAATAACAGTGTTATTAAGCCAAAAGAAATGACTAAATTCAAATATTTTCCTAGAGAAATCCAAGCTGGTAATAAATGTGCTTCAAAGTTGCTCAGCCCTGAAAGTATGGCACTGATTAATAACGAGGCTAACAACAACAGGCCAATCACCAGAACCATCCCGAAGGATAATAAACGTTTATGGATGAATTGCCAAATACTTTTATCTTTTGGCGGTTTGACATTCCATACCGTATTGAGTGCTTCCTGTAGTTGCGCAAATACTCCAGAGGCACCAAGGAGTAAAACTACGATGCTGATAATCGAAGCAGCACTACCTATTTCTGGCTTACTAGCATTGGCTAAAGCAATTTCAATTACTTGTGCACCTTGTTCTCCGACTAAGGTATTGATTTGCTGAAATAATTCTCCCTTGGCAGCATCCTCACCAAACACAGCTCCCGCGATCGCGATCGCAATCACTAGTAATGGCGTAACCGAAAATACAGTGTAATAGGCTAAGGCAGCAGCCAATAAAGATGCTTTATCTTGTTGCCACTCTCGAAAAGCTTCCTTGAAAAGCTTAAGGATTGGTTTGATTCGGATCTGCATTTAATGAAAAAAATTTAGAGACTACAGGAGATTATAGAGGACTTGTTTCAATTACAGATTTCCGAAAAATATTTGTTCGGGATAAAAACCACACAATAATTTTCAGGGAAGCCACACTACAATCTCTTTTTTCCAGTGATTAGTATGAGAATAACGAAACGAACAAAAGCAAAGTTTCGAAACTCACAATTCTAAAACTATTAATCACACGGAGACACAAAAATATGGCTTTAGTAAGATATAATCCTTGGCAAGAAATGAATTCTTTGCAACGCCAATTAAATCGCCTATTTGATGATTCTTTAACCCCTGATAATTGGGAAAACTTTAGTAATTTGTCGAAAGTTCCAGCAGCCGAACTTATCGAACTAGAAGATGCTTTACATCTTAAGCTAGAAGTTCCTGGTATGGAAACTAAAGATTTCGATATTCAGGTAATGGCTGATCGAGTTGGAATTACTGGGGAAAGAAAATCGACCATTGAATCCAAGGAGAATACACGCTCTGAATTTCGCTATGGCAAATTCTCTAGAGTAATTCCTCTACCTGCACGGATTCAAAACACCAATGTTACTGCTGAATATAAAGATGGCATTCTTCATCTCACTCTTCCCAAATCAGAGGAAGAAAAAAATAAAGTAGTGAAAGTTAATCTCAGTGATGCCAATGGCTAATTCTCTTGGGAAGTTAAACTAACACCAAACCAATAATATAGGTTAATAGTTTAGACCAGTTGCCGTTATAGTAGCTGGTTTTTTATGAATTTCGGCAATTACTACCCTTGATGAAGTCAAGTTTTCTTAATATTTGTTTACAATGTGAGAAAGCAACCTAGAGGTAGTAATTATGGACCAGTTAGAAAGTAACCTTTCCGTAGAGCAGAAATTTAGCCACAGGATATTCAGCGATCGCGTACAAAGCTTATCCCAAGAGCAAGCTCAAAAGTTGCTAGTACAGATGCACCAACAAATGTTGATTAAAGACAATCTCTACAAAGAACTGTTTTTCAGCCAAGAAAAAGAAATCGTAGACTCTCTATTTAAAGTAGAAAAGAATTAACCCATCACCAATTAGCCATTAGCAATTAGCCATTAGACTTGTTGCGAATTAAGGCAAAAAAACGGGTAGAACCCTTGTCAATCAAGGCATTCAGCGATTTCCCGATCAAAATCGCTACAACTCTTATCTGGTAAGCTTTTCAGCCGTTTAAAATTTTATTACGCAACAAGTCTATTAGCAAAACTACCAATTATCCGTCGCCTCGATTAAGGCATGGCGGATACCTGGTTCGCTAATGGAATGTCCCGCATCATCTACCACAATTAATTGAGCTTTTGGCCATTTTTGATGCAATTCCCAAGCGCTAATCATGGGGCAAACAACGTCATATCTTCCCTGGACAATCACCCCTGGGATATGAATCATTTTATGGATATTTTCTAAAAGCTGATTTTCCGTAGCAAAAAATCCTTTATTGACGAAATAGTGACATTCAATGCGCGCGAAAGCTTCGGCGAATTCATCCTCGCCAAATCTGTCGATACTTTTCTGGGAAGGAATTAATTTACTGGTATTAGCTTCCCAAATAGACCAAGCCCGGGCGGCTTCTAATCGAATATCGCGATCGCTGCTGGTCAATCTTTTATAGTAAGCAGAGATTAAATCATCTCTTTCGGCCAGAGGGATTGGTTTGAGATATTCTTGCCAAGCTTCAGGAAAAATATTACTGGCTCCTTCTTGATAAAACCAGAGTAATTCCTTTTGTCTGAGCATGAAGATGCCCCGCAAAATCAAACCTTGGCATCGGGTGGGGTGGGTTTGACTATAGACCAGGGCTAAGGTGCTGCCCCAACTGCCGCCGAATACTACCCATTGCTCGATTTTTAGATGTTCTCGGAGTTTTTCAATATCGCTTACCAAATCCCAGGTCGTATTTTCTTCTAATTCTGCATAGGGAGTACTTTGTCCTGCTCCCCGTTGATCGAAGATGATTATACGCCATTTTTGAGGGTCGAAATATTGTCTGTACATGGGAGTAATGCCACCACCAGGCCCTCCATGGAGAAAAATTACGGGTTTTCCGTCAGGATTCCCTGATTGTTCGTAATGAATTGTATGGAGGTCGGATACGGGTAATTTGCCTTCGTGATAAGGCTGAATGGGAGGATATAGTTCTCTCATGATTTACTTTGTAAAGATCTTCGGGATTATTCAACCACATTACATCCCCAAAATTATAAATAACTGCTATAAATTGTGGATGTGATCTAATGAACTCCCATTTACAGAGCAGTGAAACCATATCAGAAAATTCCGATCAAAGAATGTGGTGAACCTTTAGTTGCCATTCCCTCAAAAAGATTTGCGGTAGAATCGCCCCATCCCTATGAAAAACTTGGTGCCGAATATGAAGGAAAATCTCCCTATTGTTTACGCCAGGGAGTCCTCACCGCATTGGAGACTGCACAATTTTTGTTGCACAAAAGACATCCTGGATGGAAACTAAAAATTCATGATGCCTATCGACCAGTCGGAGTTCAACAATTCATGGTCAATTACACGTTTGAGTCTCTGATTAGAAAGCATGATTGGCAGGAGAACACAATATCTCCCCAACAAAGACAAGAGCTCTGGTCTCAAGTTTATGAAGTATGGGCCGCACCCACTGCTGATCCGAACACCCCACCACCCCATAGTACAGGGGCAGCGGTGGATGTCACGATTGTGGATGATAGACAAATTGCTTTGGATATGGGAGGGGAAATTGATGAGATTTCACCGCGATCGCATCCTGACTATTATGCCATCAGCAACACTCTTCAGGATCAACAGTTTAATCGCCACCGTCAATTGTTAAATCAAGTGATGAGTGAAAGTGGTTTCGCTCGTCATCCCAAAGAATGGTGGCATTTTTCCCTAGGAGATCAAATGTGGGCTTGGTTACAAAGCCAAAAAAATTCTCAAAACCAATTTAAAGCTCGTTATGGCAGAGTGTAACTCAATCTACTTTAGGTTTATGGGCGAACCAATATTTACTAGCAAAATGAGTTTCTATCCGAATATTCTCAAAGCCAGCTTTTTCGAGACGCTCATCTAAATTGTCAGTAGAATAATGTTTAAAATAAGGTTCGTGGAAAGTAATCGGAAAATTATCTAGCATGGGCTGAAATTCAGCGCAATCTCCTTTTTGCAGAGCATCGCAAATGATGCATATTCCTCCTGGCTTGGTTACCCGAAAACATTCGTTAATAACTCGCTGGCGGGCTTTTGGAGGCAACTCGTGAAACAGAAATACACTGGTAATGCCATCAAAATAATTATCTAAGTAAGGTAAATTTTCCCCATTTGCTTGAACTAGCTGTGGTAACTCTCCAGGCATTTCTGAAAGAATTTGATTGGCCTTCCGAAGGTTGGCAGGAGATAGATCCAAGCCATACAAAGATGCTTTGGGTAGAGTCCCACGGATAAATTTCAAAGTACGACCAGTACCACAAGCCACATCCAAGAGTTTAATCTGCTTTTGCGAACTGTTTTGCGTAAATTTGGCTTTCAATGGGGCGAGAATTCTCCTCCGCATCGGATCAGCTGTGCCATTGAATAATATTTCCACTTGTAAATCATAAAGATTCGCCGACATATCACTTAGATAACCGTCGGTTTGATAGTGAAAATTGCGGACATAATAGGAAGGATAACCTTCTAAGTCTATTTGGTTGGCAAAGCTTTGGAATTCTTTATTTTGTTGTTTTTGCCAAACTTGGGGCAGATCCAACCAAATTTGCGGATAATAACGGAAAAAATCTAACCAAGGATTATCAAATAGAATATCAACTGGATATACTCCTTCTTGGGCATCTTGCCAATCCTTTTCTAATAGTTGACTACGTTTTTCTATTAGTTGGCGTTGTGTTTCTGGAGAAAGAGATTTGATTTCTGGTTTTTTGGTGACGATCACATCTCCTAGGAAACTAGCAATCCTCTTATGGCTTAAACCAAAGATACCTTTACCTTGTTGGATTGTTTCGTAAGCAAATTTAGTGATATTTTCGGGTGAAGGAATTAGAGAGTCAATTTTGGGGATGGATTGCATATCTTGAAAGCTCAATCTTATAGCTCTAGACTAGAAGATAATTTAACACAATTGACTTGAGGTAAGGGAAAATCTCTAGCCCGATAATTTCTAAAAATAACGCGATCGTTTTTTCTTTTGCGGCTATCGTCCAGTAGACTACAGCAAAATATATATGAAAAAAGTTACATTAACGGAGTTAGAGGAGGAGGCGTTATTTTATGGCGTGTTTTCTCTGACGACTGCCGAATTTTAATCCCATCTCAAAGGAAAAGGAAATGCTGGAGTTATATCAATTTGAACTATCCCAATATTCAGAGAAAGTTCGTCTGATTCTTGATTTCAAAGGACTGGAATACAAAAAAATTGAAGTTACTCCAGGTGTTGGGCAGATAGAACTGTTACAAAAATCTGGTAGTAAGCAAGTGCCCATACTGAAAGATGGTAGTACCTATATTGCTGATTCTACAGAAATAGCTTTTTATCTCGATCGCAAATATCCCGAATGTCCTCTGATCCCAGAAGATCCTCTAGCCAAAGGTCAATGTCTGCTAATCGAAGAATGGGCAGATGAATCTATTGGACTTAAAGGCCGAAAGGCTTTTATTGGCGCATTAAATCAAAATCAGGGTTTCCGAACTTCTGTGCTACCTACAGAAACTCCCGATCTGCTAAAAAATCTCGTGGGGGCGATTCCAGGAGAGTTACTCGATGTTTTGGGTATGGGAGTTGGTTTCGGTGGTGATGCGGTTAAGGACGCCAAGAAAGGTCTTAAGCAAGACTTGGAAGCTTTAAGTTTGATTTTGCAAAGTAACCCCTATTTAGTTGGGGATAAGCCGACTTTGGCAGATTTGACTGTTGCGGGATTGAGTATTCTTCTGAAGTTTCCTGAAGGCTCTTACTTGGATATTCCTAGTCAGCTTAAGGGAAAAGGAATTCCTGGATTAGCCGATAATAGTGATTATGATATCTTCTTTGACTGGCGCGATCGCCTTTATGCAGATTATCGTAAAGCTTCGACGAGTTCTACTCCCAAAAATGATTCTGCACCCACTTCGATCGAAATAGAATAGAGAAATCAGGAAAGAGAAAACATCACCTCTTTCCTAGTTGCTAATTGCTAATTGCTAATTGCTAATTGCTAATTGCTAATCGCTAATTGCTAATCGCTAATTGCTAATTGCTAATCGCTAATCGCTCCTCAAATAGGGACTCATCTGGAGATGAAAGTTAAGCTGGAACATTATTTAAGTGATGCTCATATTGATGCGAAAAGTAGAAATAGTCAGCGTCAATTGTCTCTAGAAGTATCTGCGATCGCAGAATCAATGGACTATAACTTGCCTCTCAATCTCTGTTTGGTTTTAGATTGTAGTGGTTCGATGAAGGGCAAACCCCTAGAAACAGTCAAACAAGCAGCGATCGCCATTATTGAAAAATTACAACCTGGGGACTGCATTTCGGTTGTTGCTTTTAACAATGAAGCGAATGTTATTGTTCCTTGTCAATCAATCGGTGATATTGCCAAAATAAAACAGCTAATTGATAAATTAGAAGCTGCTGCGGGAACTGCGATCGATCGCGGAATGAAATTAGGAATTAAAGAAATTTCCCAACGCAAGCGAAATACGGTTTCTCATATATGCTTACTTAGCGATGGCGAAAACGAACATGGTAACGATCAACGTTGTTTGCAATTTGCCAAACTTGCTGCTGAATACAAAATTACTATTAACACTCTTGGCTTTGGTGAACATTGGAATCAAGATGTCCTAGAAAAAATCTCTGACCTAGCTAATGGCACTTTAAGTTATATAGAAGAACCAGATCAGGCTTTAATTGAATTTGAGCAGGTTTTAGCTCGGCTACAAACTGTAGGTTTAACCAATGCTCACTTGATAGTAGAATTATCGACTGGCACTAGATTGGGCAACCTAAAACCGATTACGCAAGTTGCTCCCGAAGCCGTAGAAATTCCTTTTAAACTTGAGGGAAACTCTTTTAAATTTCGTATTGGCGACTTAATGACCGATAAGGCCAGAATATTGCTGATAAATCTTTATCTTAATCAATTATTTCCGGGAAATCATCAAATAGCTACGGTGCAAATTTCCTATGATAATCCTACTATTGGCGCGGAAAATTTGTTATCTCCGATTTATCCGATAACAATCGATTCACAAGAAGAATATTATCCTCAATTAAATCAACAAGTACAACAATCAATTCTTATGTTGGCAAAATACCGTCAAACCCAAATTGCCGAAGCTAAATTGCAGCAGGGTGATAAGTTAGGTGCGGTGACTATGTTGCAAAATGCCGCAAAAACTGCTTTACAGTTAGGTGATGATACTTCTGCCACAGTATTGCAAACTAGCGCTACTCGTTTACAGACAGCAGGAGAATTGTCTCCCAAGGAAAAAAAGCAAACCAGACTAGCTTCTAAGACAAGTTTGTCGGAAATTATTTAATGATTTTGCAAGATAAGATGAGCTTGACAATAAGGTTTTAAAAATATTCCTCCTCATCTTCAATAATTGCAATATGTGCAGCATAAAATTTATTTCGCTTTTCTTTTACTTCAACTTCGACTAAAGCTCCTTTAGTAAGTTTGGATTTAGTTTCAGAATCAACAAACTTATCGTTAAATGTAATATTTGGACTGCCATCATCTGGAACAATTGTTCCCCAGCGTAATTTATCTTTTTTGCTATATCGAATATATAGAATTACACCAGTCTTAATAAAGCCTTCTTGAATCCCTGTTGAAATTGCTGTCTGAATTTTGTTGCGTAATCGAAGAAAATTTGAATTATTTGGAAAAGCTTCTAATGCACGATAGCAATATTTTAATGCTTCATCTCTTTTTCCTAACCTTATTAGAACATAAGTGAGATTAGGAAGAATAATTCTTAAGCCACGAATATTAGATAAGCTTTCATCAATGTCAAAGCCTTGGGATAATTCAGCAACAGCCTTTTCAAAATCTCTGTGAGCAAGAAATGATTGTCCCATTGCTGTATGAACTTTGGCAAGATGTTGTTGATCATTCAGTTCTTCTCCTAGCTTGATACTGTGGCGGAAATACATTTGTGAGCTTTCAAAGTTTTCATCCCCTTTTTGATGAGCCTTCACTTGACCCAAGCTATTAGCTACAATGGCTTGTCCTTTTTTATCTTCAAGCTTTAGTGCTAAGTCATAACTCTGACGTAGTATTCTCTCTGCTTCTTTCCATTTCTGCTGCTTTTGTAAAGCTCCACCAAGAGTATTTAGTACCATTGCTAAGTTATGTAAATCATGGTTATCTTCAAAGATTTCTTGACTAGATTTTAATACGTTTTCTGCTTGTTCGAACTCTCCTACTCTTTTCCAAGCCAAACCTATATGATGTAAAAGTGACGCAAAAATAAGGTCATTTTCTGATTCAAGAAACTTTTCCTGTTTCTCTCTAATAATTACTAAAGTTTCATCAATTCCCATTTCAAGAGATAAAGATGCTACAGAATTAATTGCTTTTGAAAGAGTAGATTGATTACCAAGTTCATTATCAATCATGATAATACTTAGTAATGTCTTAATAGCTTCTTGAATAAAATTATTTTCTTTTTGGATTGTGACTAAAGACTGTAATGTGATTACTAAACCTTTACGATTTTTATTTTTTTCTTCAATTTCTATAACTTTATGAAGAGTTTCTATCGCTTTTTCACTCTGTCCCATTTTCTTGAAAAACTTGCTGACTTGCATCAAAGCTATAGTTAATCCTTTGGAATTACCAAGTTTCTCTTCTATATCAGCACATTCTTGAGACAATGATAATGCCTGATCAATTTCTCCCAATTCATCAAGGATTCGGCTCATAACATCAAGAGATTTTGCTAATGATTGACTATTTCCTAGTATTCTATTAAGTTGAATAGCTTTTATGATTTTTTGTTTAGCTTCTCTGAATTTACCCTGTTGCAGAAACAATCCTCCTAAACAGCTTAATGCAACAGCAAGTTGGGATTGCTCATTAATCTCTTCGGCGATCAAAATCTGCCGTTCAAAAGCCTGCTGAGCTTCCTCTAATTTACCCTGTTGCAGAAACAATCCTCCTAAACAGTTTAATGCAACAGCAAGTTGGGATTGCTCATTAATCTCTTCGGCGATCACAATCTGCTGTTCAAAAGCCTGCTGAGCTTCCTCTAATTTACCCTGTTGCAGAAACAATCCTCCTAAACAATTCAACCCAATGGTAAGTTGAAATTGATCATTAATCTCTTCCGAGATCGCAATTTGCCGTTCAAAAGCCTGCTGAGCTTCTTCTAATTTACTCTGTTGCAGAAACAATCCTCCTAATCGATTTAATCCAATAGCAAGAGATGATTGATCATTCAGCTCTTCGGTGATCGCAATTTCTCGTTCAAAAACCAGTTGAGCTTCTTCTAACTTACCCTGTTGCTGAAGCAATCCCCCTAAACGATTCAGCCCTATAGCAAGAGATGATTGATCATTCAGCCCTTCAGCAATTATGATTCCTCGTTCAAAAGCCAGTTGAGCTTGTTCTAATTTACCCTGTTGCTGAAACAATCCTCCTAATCGATTTAATCCAATAGCAAGAGATAAATTGTTACCAAGAGACTCTTCAATTACAATTTCTTGCTCAAAAGCCTGTTGAGCCTGTTCCAATTTACCCTGTTGCTGAAACAGCCCTCCTAAGCAATTCAATCCAATTGCAAGATGATATTTATCTTTAAGAGCTTTGGCTATCGCAATTCCTCGTTCAAAAGCCTTTTGTGCTTCCTCTAATTTACCTTGTTTTTGCAAGACACTTGCTAATACATTTAGCAATCTAGATTCGCGTCTTTGTCGAACATCTATCGCCTCAATCTTGGAAAGATTAGCCTGTGCGGAACTTAAAATTTTCTCCGCTTTTTCAAATTCTTCGGTAAAAGACCAGTAACGAGCTTCATGTGATTGATATTTAATTAGTAAATTCCAATCTTCAAATTGTTCTGCCCAAGATTGAAACTTTATTGCCAAAATCATTGCTTTTTTCCAGTAGCCATACCGCTCACATAAAGACTGAAGTTTAAGAGCAAATTTATAGTCTTTCATTTTAGGCTTTTTAGCCTCAGTTTCATTATTTTGCAACCATTCCGCGGCTAAAATCACATCATCTAAATTAGCAGCAACCTCAGCAACTACATTTTTGTTTTCTAAATTTTCAGACTGTAACCACTCCACAAAAAAATTAGCATGGCGTTCTTCTGATATTGTCCGCAAATTTCTTTCATGAGCTAAGGACTTAGCATATTCTCTAACCAGAGGATGTAACACAAAGCGATTTTGTCCGGTTTCTGCATAGTTTAATAACGACAGCTCATATAATTTGTCTAAACAATATTGTGCTTCCCATTCATCTTCAAATCCTGTTGCTGCCATTGCTGTTTTACGAGCAAAACCTTCTTCTGCACAAATGCTTAAGCAAGCAAAAAAATCTATCTCTTCTTCATCCAACAACTCTAAACTTAAATTCAAAGAAGCTTCTACATTAAATTCTGTATCTCCCCTTACATGCAATCGAGACAGAAGCTTTAATTGCTCTTTTTGTTTTTGTAAGGAATCCACGTATGATTCTAAGGGACGTGGTTTTCCTCTCAAAGCAGCACCTACTACTTGAAGAGCTAAAGGTAATCGGCCAACAACTTTGGCAATTCTCTGGGCTGCTACCAATGCAGTATCTATCCGAGATTGACCTAGAATTTTTCTGAGCAAATCCAGAGCATCATTTTCAGGAAGAGATCTTAGCCTTATTGTCGCGGTTTCTGATACATCCAAAGAAAAAGGAAGATTTTGATTCCTGGTCGTAACAATCACCGCACAACGATTTCCTCCTGGACGTAATACCCTAATATTTGCTTTTTCTGCATTATCGAAAATCAGTAGCATTCGCCTGGGAGCAAATAATTGTTGCATAATTGCTCCAGCTTCCATATCATCATCAGGATCAATCGGCTTACCAATCTGCCGTGCTAACTCCCTGGCAATAGTGTTTACGTCCTTGTTTTCAACTCGTAAACCAATAACTCCGTCGGGAAATTTGTCTTTATTTATTGTGGCAAAGTGACATGCCAAGGCAGATTTGCCAATTCCTCCACCTCCTGTTAATCCCACAATACTGCATACTTTCTCGCCTTTTTGGTAAAACAGAGTGTCTTCTAGCTGCTTTAACTCATCTTTTCTTCCAGTGAAGGTTGAAATATCTAACTGAGGCAATATAAAGGGTGTGTCAGGTGAAGAGCTTCTGTTGTCACTTCCCCAAAATTCTCTACGCCATTCCTCATTTGTTAGATTTCGAATCTTGTCCGCAAGAGCCGTAATATCATTTCTATCTTCTAGTCCTATCCAACCACTTTCAACAAGATTTCTTAAAAAAGTTACTAAGTTTACTTGTCCTTCAGAGCGTAACTGTTCAATTAATTCATTACAAAAAACTGGAATAATGCCTTCATAGTTAATTTGGCGATCTAAATGCTCGAACCCAATAGTCGCTAATAAAGCTTTTCTCTGCCGAACTGTTTGAATATTTGGTATTCGCGTCAAAAACTTTAACAGTTCAGATTTTAGAGACATCTTGAATGATTTCTAGTCACTAAAGGGAAATTAAAGGGATCTACTCAGAAGCTACATTCAGTAGTTCCTGTAATTCTAGCGGTAAATCAGCCAAAATACTACTTATTAATATTCCTTCATTTCTAAAATAACGTCTTTGGGTTGTGGGTTCAGGAATATTTCCGCCTGCATGATGCAAAGCCACAACTTCCCAACCGTCATTCAGCACTGGAGATCCAGAAGAGCCATTCAAAGTAGAAGTTACATATTGCACTACATTTCCACCCAAGTACTCAACAAAATTATTTTGCAAAGAGATTTCTTTGGGTCGCCCCGCTGGATGCTGAATAATATTCACTCGCTCCCTACACTTAATATTCCTTGATAGTAAAGGCAGCCATCCCCATTTGTTTCCTGGTTCTCCATCAAGTTGAACCAAAGTATAGTCAAGATCATGATTGCTATGAAACAATCCGTTAGGTTTTGCGTGATATTCTTCACTAGGCTGAGCATGACCACGAAAGTCATCTTCATAGTTGAAGCGAAATATAGAATTTGATAATAAATTGATATCGGACAAAACGTGATTATTTGTCAGCAACAAATCTTTGGCTACCAAAAAACCTGTACCCGACCAACGTTTACGACCAGATTTAACTCCTATATAGGAAACGGATCTTGCTACCCTTAGTCCTTGTTGTAAAAAAGCAATAGGACGTAGTGTATTTTCTTCAACAATCTTTTCTAAAATATCAGCGGTTTGTTCTCCACCTTTCCACTGATCAATATTAGGAAGTGCAGCTATAGGAGTCATCATGTCATACTTCGTCAGCAATCTATCTAAAAATTCCTGCTGCTGAATCCCGATCAAACTTTTGAGAGTATTGAGAAATAGACCGAGCGCTTCGTGCTTATGGGTTAAACGCCCATAATTCGATAAATAGCTAACAATTTCGTTTACTGCAATAAAAGAAGCACCCGATACATTAATCATTGGGGTCAATTGCTTCAGTCCAGATAATTCCAGAATTTTTAGCCGCGATCGCTCTGTTGCCAACTCAGGAATATCCTTAAGCATGGTAATTAGCTGCTTGCGATCATCTACATCTAAATTAATCACTATCTGTTATCTTATAGAATAAAAATTTTTAAATTGTACGTCTAGTGTAAATTATTTTCGTTACTATTTAGAGTGTTTTAGCTCTAATAAGCTTCAATTTTATCGAATTAATTTAGTTAATTTTAGCTTAACGCCTCCGTTAAAAGGCTTTGG
>JBCCYD010000061.1:0-19728 GCA_039190385.1 Cyanobacteria bacterium P01_F01_bin.143
CAAAGAATTTGGTTTTAAGATGACATGGCAACTAATTATTTTATTACAGAAAATAAGGACTTAAGCAATTTATACCGAAAATTAATTCTTTGGTTTAAAGAAAGACAATATTTAGTTGAGTCAGCAGAAACAGGAAATGAATATCTAATTCAAGCAAAAAAGACTGGAACACTCAGAACATTAACAGGAACGAATCAAGCTTTTAAAATTAAGATTATTTGGGCTGAAAATACTGACAACGAATTTATAGTTGAAACCAGTACAGGAAAATGGGTTTCAAATTTAGCTGGAGCTGGTTTCTCTGCAATGTTTACAGGAGGAATGACAGTTTTAACAGGCTTGGCTGGAGCTGGATGGACGTTGGTTATAGAATCTAAAATTATTGATTATATAGAAAATACTTTAAACTACAAAAGAGTCAAAAATGATATAGAGGCTCAACCACAATTTAGTAATTCAATCTCTAATAATTTTGCTCAATATAATGGAAATAAAGAGTCAGAATTTAAATCACAAACACTTATTTCTCCTAGAGCTAAAGCAGAAGATAAAGTCAAAGAAGATCTGTTGAAACTTGAGATAGCTTATCAAGAGCAAATTTTAACTAAAGATGAATTTGAGACCAAAAAAAGGGAATTAGAACGAAGAATTACAGTATATGAAATTGATTTTGTTGTTGAAGAAAAAATAAGCAAGCTAGAGCAAGCTTTTGTCCAGGGAATTTTAACCGAAGATGAATATGAAGCTAAAATAGCACAAGTTCGCCATGGGGTAGAAAATCAAATTTGCAATCAACGTCTTGAAGAGCAAAAGCGATTATATGTAGCCAAGTTAAAACAAGCAGTAGAGCATGGGATCATATCAGAGTCGGAATGTGAAGCAAAAATTGCTTCTTATAAACCAAACAGTATTTCTTGATTCATATCTAAGAATAGATTAGCTTCTAGATTTCTCCATATAATCAGCAATCTCATCGCAAATATCATAACTTTCGTCAGAATTATAACTAGAGCAAAAAATTGAAGTTAAAGCTCCTCCATTTTGACAAAGAATAAAAGAAATCGTTTGTTCGTTTCTTCCGTAGACTCCCCTGCGATCTTGATTCCTAGTATTTATATTCCCTAATCCTGCATTTTCCATAGCTCTAAACCCACGATTAATGCATTGTTCTTTAGTCGCAAGTTTTGTACTTCTTGTCCTCCAAGTCCCGTGGGGATAAGCTAATGCTGTAGCTGTAAAAGATAGATTTATTGCTGTTACAATTGCAGCCTTAGTTAGCCAATGATTACGCATAATTAATACCAATAAAATTTTAAAATATACACCCACCATATCCTAGCTATTTTAGAAGCGTCAATACAATACAAGTGAGTGACATATATTCTGAAAAATCTAGCAGATAAAAAAGTTTATCGCCTATCAGAAATAACTCATTCCGTAGTGAAATAATCACGCGCTGAGAAACTTATTCCCAGACACTATCTAACTCAATAATCAACCCAGGCAAAATATCATCACTAGTAAGAGTATTCGGATGTTCTAAAACTTCTTTGCTTTTTCCTGAAAGATAGACTTCTACTTGTTTATTTTCAGGATTGATTAACCAACCTAAACGTACTCCATTGCCCATATATTCTGCCATCTTCTCTTGTACTGTTAGCAAATTATCAGTAGGAGACATGAGTTCTAACACAAAGTCAGGCGCGATCGGTGCAAAACCTTTTTTGTCTTCTGATGTAAGACTATTCCATCTATCTAGAGTAATCCAACTAACATCGGGAGATCTTTTCGCTCCACTAGGAAAAACAAAACCAGTTGAAGAATCAAAGACAACTCCTAATTTATATTGCTTATTCCAAACCCAAAATTGACCTCCTAAATCTGAGTTCTTTCTTCCTGTTTCGCTACCTGTGGGAGCCATAATAATTAATTCTCCCTCATTATTCGTCTCTAGTTTTAATTCTGGATTTAGAGAACATAGTTGATTGAAGTACTTATCGCTAATCGGTTCGGCTGAAAGTTTAAGATTGAAAGTATAAGTATTCATCACGAAAGTTGTCTTTGCTAGGTCAGCTTTTTACCGATCATTATATTTCATCTTCTCATTTGATTAGTATCAATCACCGAATAATAATGCTCTACTACAGGAAACGGCTCATAAAAGTGATGCAAAAGTTTTTTCCAAGTTTGGTATTCAGCAGATTGCCGAAAGCCGACAGTATGATCTTCAAGAATTTGCCAGTAGACAAGTAGTAAGTAGCGATCGCTTTCCTCTAGACATTTTTGCAAGTCATGGGATACATATCCAGGCATTGAAGCAATAATGGAAGAAGCTTGTTGAAAAGCTAGTTCAAAATCATCACTCATTCCTGTTTTAATATTGAGAATAGCAACTTCGAGAATCATAATTAATTCTTATAAAGTTTTAAAGTAATAATTAATTAAAATATTTTACTACACAATAATGAGTTTGCTTTTATGAAATATATTTCCGAAAAAATATTAATTAAAAATCTATTAAATAATGAAGATTTATATATTGATTGGATATCTCTTTTATCACAGCCTACAACTAAGATTTGGCAAATCCCGCAACAAATCAGGGAAAATATCTTGAGACATCTACGTTATTCTGATAATGATATTGAAAAAATAATTTGTTTCTTTTCTTTAAATCCTGAACAACAAATAAAATTATTGCCTAATTTGAAAGAACAAACTTTATTTGATTTTTCTGATGGAGATCTAAGAACAGATAAAACTTTATTAGTGCTAGCTAGCGAATATATGGATATGATTAATTCTGTTTGCCTTAGAATAATGGTTTTAGATTTAGAGGATAGATTGATAATTCTAGAATCTGCAATGCGGGATATATGGAGTTGGATTGATTGCCAAGATTGGGAAAATGAAGAGTTTTGGGAAGGAGAAAGTTTGTTAACATCTGAATGGCAATTTGTCAGACAACTATCTGGATTCATTAAACAATATCTAAATATTGAAACTACAGTTACTAAAAATTGCCTGAAACAAATAATTGCGCATTGCTTGCATCCTTAATTTATTAACGAGGTAAGTTATTTTTTATCCATAATTAAAGAATTACCGATTTTCCCACTCTCTTTGCGATGTTTATTATAAAATATGGTCCACAGATAAACGCAGATAGACACAGATGAACTTACTAGTGAGCTTCCAGATTAAATGATTTTGGATGATAGGGATAAACTTATTCTTGCGAACGAGATGTAACTCTGCCCCAATTCGGTGTTGCTAATGAAATTCCGCGATCGCGTAGCGCCAGCCTTTGGCTGATTGCCTTTCGAAATTTCATTAGCGATTACAATATTATTATCCAACACAGCAACTAAAAATTCCTATTTTTGTAGTGGAGAAATTGGAGAAAAATAAAATGTCATCACCAGCAATTAATACTGTAATCAAAATGATGGAATCTTTATCAGAAGACAAACAAGATGAAATTGTGAAACATTTACGGGAATATATTCAAGATTTACAAGATGAACAAAAATGGGATGAATCTTTTAATAAATCCCAGGAAAAATTAATAGCTGCGGCTTTGTTGGCGAAACAACAAATTACTGAGGGGAAGGCAACTCCAATGGATTATGATAAGTTATGAAATCTCAAACACTTCCTTCTTTTTGGGATGATTATAAGTTACTTACAGAAAAGACGAGACGTAGTGCAAGAAAAGCTTATCGATTATGGAAAGAAAATCCTTTTCATCCGTCTCTACATTTTAAATGTATCAATAGCCAAGAGAATATTTGGTCAGTTAGAATCACTCGTAGTTATCGAGCTATTGGCATTGTAGATGGCGATACTGTAACTTGGTTTTGGATTGGCAATCATGATAATTATGAGAAGTTTTTTGGGTAGATCGCTACTCGGAACCTTAATTCTATTAAACTTACTAGTGGGTCTCAAGATTAAATGATTTTTAATGATATGGATAAACTTATTCCTGCGAACGAGATGAATATCAAGGACTCTGCATAAGATCTTCATTGCTTTTTTCGTAAACCGTAGCCCTATAATAAAACCAACTGTAAACCTTAATCTGTTGATCAGCAGTCGCTAGCAATGAACAGTCTCTTCCTCGATCGCCTAAAAAGTCCGAATCGCCCAGTCCTAGTATTCGATGGAGGGATGGGAACCAATCTCCAAACTCAAAACCTTACAGCAGAGGATTTTGGTGGTGCCGAATATGAAGGATGTAATGAGTATCTAGTACATACCAAACCAGAAGCGGTAGAAATAGTTCATCGAGGGTTCCTAGAAGCTGGGGCTGATGTCATTGAAACTGATACATTTGGCGGTACAGCAATGGTTCTTGCCGAATACGATTTGGCAGATCAAGCATATTATCTCAATAAGATCGCCGCAGAGTTGGCCAAAAAACTCACAGCAGAATATTCAACCCCAGAAAAACCCCGTTTCGTTGCCGGATCCATGGGGCCTGGTACAAAATTACCTACCCTGGGGCATATCGACTATGACACACTGTTAACCAACTACGAACATCAAGCAGAAGCCCTCTATGACGGCGGAGTAGATCTATTTTTAGTTGAAACTTGTATGGATGTGTTGCAGATTAAAGCTGCACTCAATGGGATTGAAGCAGTATTTGCTAAGAAAGGCGATCGCAGACCGCTCATGGTATCGGTAACTATGGAACAAATGGGAACCATGCTTTCTGGCTCCACTATGGAATCAGCCCTAGCAATTCTCGAACCATTTCCCATCGATATTTTGGGTCTAAACTGCGCTACTGGCCCTGACTTGATGAAGGAGCATATCAAGCACCTATCAGAACATTCTCCTTTTATCGTTTCTTGTGTTCCCAATGCAGGTTTACCAGAAAATGTTGGTGGGCAAGCCCATTACAGATTAACGCCGATGGAACTTCGCATGTCCTTAATGCATTTTGTCGAGGATTTGGGTGTTCAAATAATTGGTGGTTGTTGTGGAACTCGCTACGAACATATCCAACAACTTGCAGATATGGCAGCAGATCTAACTCCCAAAAAACGTCAACCCGAATTTGAACCCTGCGCTGCATCTATCTATAACACCCAACCATATATTCAAGATAATTCTTTCTTGATTGTCGGAGAAAGATTAAACGCTAGTGGTTCCAAAAAATGCCGCACTCTACTCAATGAAGAAAACTGGGATAGTCTGATTGCCATGGGCAAATCTCAGGTCAAAGAAGGCGCCCATATTCTTGATGTTAACGTCGATTATGTGGGCAGAGACGGCGAGAAGGATATGCATGAATTGGCATCTCGTCTGGTGAATAATGTTACTTTGCCTCTAATGCTGGATTCCACTGAATGGACAAAGATGGAAGCAGGATTAAAGGTTGCGGGGGGTAAATGTATTCTCAACTCCACTAACTATGAAGATGGAGAAGAAAGATTTATCAAAGTATTGGAACTCGCGAAAACCTATGGCGCAGGGGTTGTGATTGGGACTATCGATGAAGATGGGATGGGAAGAACTGCCGATAAAAAATTTGAAATTGCTAAAAGATCCTACGAAGCAGCTATTGAATATGGTATTCCTGCCCATGAAATCTTTTTTGATCCTCTAGCTTTGCCTGTATCTACAGGGATTGAAGAAGATCGCGAAAATGGGAAAGCAACTGTCAACGCCATCAAAAGAATTAGGGATGAGTTACCAGGTTGTCATATATTGCTAGGGGTTTCTAATGTTTCCTTTGGTTTAAATTTAGCTGCTAGACAAGTTTTAAATTCCGTTTTCTTGCATGAATGTATGCAGGTAGGATTAGACTCTGCGATCGTTAATGCTAGCAAAATCTTACCACTATCCAAAATAGATGAATCTCATCAAAAGATTTGCTTTGATCTAATCTATGACAAACGAAAATTTGATGGTGATATTTGCACCTATGATCCTCTCGGAGAACTGACAACATTATTTGCAGGCAAGAAAGCCAAAAAATCGGAAGCAGTTGATAAAAACCTGCCGATTAACGAAAGATTAAAACAACATATTATTGACGGGGAACGCATTGGGTTAGACGAAGCTCTAGACGAGGCAATGCAAGGTTATCCGCCTCTCGATATTATCAATATTTTCTTGTTGGATGGCATGAAAGTTGTCGGGGAATTATTTGGTTCTGGACAAATGCAATTACCTTTTGTTTTGCAGTCAGCACAAACCATGAAAGCGGCTGTAGCTCATTTAGAACCTCATATGGATAAAGAAGAAACTGACGATCGCGGTAAAGGTAAATTTGTTATCGCAACGGTTAAAGGTGACGTTCATGATATCGGGAAAAATCTAGTTGATATCATTCTTTCTAACAATGGTTACAAAGTAATTAATCTTGGTATCAAACAACCAATAGATAACATTATTAAAGCCTACGAAGAACATCAGCCCGACTGTATTGCCATGAGTGGTTTACTCGTGAAATCTACGGCATTTATGAAAGATAATCTGGAAGTGTTTAACGAAAAAGGTATCACTGTTCCTGTTATCTTAGGTGGCGCTGCCCTAACGCCTAAGTTTGTTAATCAAGATTGCCAGAATACTTATAATGGCACGGTTATTTATGGCAAAGATGCTTTTGCAGATTTGAATTTCATGGATAAATTAATGCCAGCAAAAGCGAATGATAATTGGGATGATATTAAGGGTTTCCTAGATGAATTTGATAATGGTAGGGGCGTAGGGGCGAACGGCCGTTCGCAAAACGGTTCTGCAAAACCTTTTGAAGGAGAAAATCGCGATAAGATTTTTGTTGATGAAGTGAGCAAAAAGGAAGAACCATTAGTAATAGATACCCGTCGTTCGGAAGCAGTAAGTTTAGATATTGAACGGCCTAATCCTCCATTCTGGGGTAGTAAAATACTCAAGGCAAATGAGATTCCTATTGAAGAAGTTTTTCCCTATTTAGATTTACAAGCTTTGTTTGTCGGGCAATGGCAATTTAGAAAACCCAAGAACCAATCTAGAGCAGAATATGATGAGTTTCTTGCTAGAAAAGTTCATCCTATTTTGGAAGAATGGAAACAAAGAGCTCTTGAGGATAATTTATTAGATCCTACCGTTATCTATGGTTATTTCCCCTGTAATGCTGAGGGCAATACTTTACATATTTATGATGTGGAAGATCATAGTAAGGTTGTTACTTCTTTTGAATTTCCTCGTCAGAGATCGAAGAAACGATTATGTATTGCCGATTTCTTTGCTACAAAAGAATCAGGAATAATTGATGTTTTTCCGATGCAAGCTGTGACAGTTGGCGAAATAGCGACGGAATATGCCCAAAAGCTGTTTAAAGATGATCAATATACCGATTATCTTTATTATCATGGTCTAGCTGTACAAATGGCGGAAGCTTTGGCGGAATGGACTCATGCCAGGGTAAGGAAAGAGTTAGGTTTTGAGGCTGAGGATCCAGATAATATTAGAGATATTTTGCAGCAGCGTTATCGTGGTTCTCGTTATAGTTTTGGTTATCCTGCTTGTCCTAATATCCCTGACCAATATAAGCAATTGGATTTATTGGATACTAAACGCATCAATATGTATATGGATGAAAGTGAGCAATTGTATCCTGAGCAGTCTACTACAGCGATCATTACTTATCATCCTGTAGCAAGATATTTTAGTGCTTAGTTCAAACAACTGGACATTGACACTGCTTGGGGAGACTAGGAAACCAGATAGGAGTTTTTATACTGTTAAAGCCCATCTGCGGAATAGTTCGACAATAATGCAATATTGCCCGTTGCGTTCTTTGATTACATCGTGACGTTCGAGAATCGCGATCGCGGCACCTAAATCCTCCGTATCCAAGCCAGTAGCATTCGTTAGTTCTTCAATTGTTAATCCCCGAGGATGTGGTGCTAAGGCAGTAATAATTTCTTGTTGCCCAATAACATCTTGTGCTGCTTGTCCCCAAACTCCTTCAAAATAGTAGCGTCCTTGTTGGAATAGGCTTTCATTTACAACTTTGTTGACATCTTCTACTGTGAAAATATTATCGCGGGCCGTTCCTTGTTCAAATACTTGATCATTGTAGTTGCGCACTAGTTGAAAACCTATAAGTTGCACTAGATAGGGTTGTCCTGATGTCAGAGAATAAATGAGATCTAATGCTTCTCCTGTATAGTCGAGGAGGAATTCTTCTTCTAGTTCACCATTTTGCGAGGTTTGATTATTATTTAAAAAACTGTTTTGCTCTGGAATATTGGAATTGGGATTAGCAAGAATCGTTTTGGTTGCACCAGCATTGAGGAAACTAACGCGAATAGGAATAACGCTGGCAAAGAAGGGTTGAAAATAATCTGCTGTCATTTCTTCTAGGGTATGCAAGCCGGCAAAGGCAAAGGCAATTTTGGGACTCATTTGCACTAAACCCCGCAGGAACCCCATAAAACCTGGTTCAATTTGTCCTTGTTGAATTAATTCTTCGATGGTTTCAAATTCATCGAGAGCAATTATTAAACCTCGATAAGACATATCGGCAATTACTTTTTTTAGGTGGCGTTCAAAGGTACGTTGGGGAAGTTTCAGGAAAGCATCATCATCGGGCGGATCAATCTTAAAAGCGGTAGCAATTTCGTCACTAATTGCCATTAATACTTCGGCTACGCCCTGGGAAACTGCACCTAAGCGTTGGAGGTTAACATAGATAACTTTGATTTCTGCCCCGGTACAGTTAGCGGCATTAACCAAAATTGATGTTTTGCCCATGCGTCGATGTCCATAGAGAACAACTGATTGTAATTGATTTCCTGTAATCCAAAGTTCTTCTAGTTGTCGCAGAATATCTTCTCTACCGACAAAGGATTTTCCTGTAACGGGGTTGCCGATAATATGAGGATTGCGGACGGGTTTCGTGATGGTAACGTTACCAATTTCTTTGCCAATTCTTTCTAAGGATTGTTTCCAATTTATCGCGATATCAACTATTAATTCTCGTTCTGCTTCGGGAATATTGGCTTTGTTATCAATAATTTCTGTGAGTTCACCAATGGCTCGGCTATAGGCTAAAGATTTGGTAACACGAGATGCACTTTGTTGAATAAGTTTCAAATCGTCTACTACTCGCCGCAGGCTATTCATTACTTCCCAAGTATTGGGGCGTAATAGATTTTCTGTGGGGAAATCAGTAATAGTTAAATTCGCAATATTTTTGACTTCTTCTGCTTGCTGAAAGTTTGCTAAATTTTGAGAAAGTATAAATAATTCTTCTGCATAAAGAAGATTGCGAACTACGGCAAAAGCTTCTGTGGCTTTAACTGGTTGTTTTTCGTGGAGATACCAAAAACCCGCAGTAGTAGCACGAGAATGAGTGTCTAATCTTAAAGAAACTCTCAAAGGAGGTGATAAAGGTTCATTGATATACCGAAAAAATAACAAACCCATATTGTTTTCAGATTGTAATGCTTGAGACAAAGAAGCTGAAGCGAAACCTACCAGTTTCCAATCATAAGGTTTTTGAGCTAATTGAGTTACACGATAAATAAGTTGTTCATCAGGAATTTTAACTAGTGCTTTATTAACAGCAGAAACCACAGGAATAAATTGTAGAGAATATTCCAAAAGTTGATTAATATTGTTTAAACTTGTTTCCCAATCCTCATGCAACCATTTTTCGATACGAAGATTAAGCTGTGGTAAGGGTAATGATGTTACATGGGGAAATAACCAACTTTTATTTTGCACAGAAAACAAATTTATTGGAGCAGTAATTAACCAATTTTCAGGGCGCATTATTCCCACACCTCCTGCGATACCAAATGCCACACCTCCTGCGATACAAAATGCCATAACTAATGCTATTAATGCGATATCTCCTGTCATACCCACTATTGCGACACCGAATACCACACCTCCTAGGAAACCGAATGTCACGCCTCCTGCCATCAATAATGCTATGTCTCCTACCACACCGAAAGCTACACCTCCCGCCATAACTCCTACAATACCGAAAGCCACGCCTCCTAGAAAACCTAATGTCACAACAACCAATGTCACGCCAAATGACAAGCCTCCTAGAAAACCTAATGCCACACCAAATGACAAGCCTCCTATGACACCGAATGTAACACCGAATGTAACACTAAATGACAAGCCTCCTATGACACTAAATACCACGTTTAATGCCACACTTGCTAGGACACCTAATGTCACCCATACCCAATCAATATCAATCCCTATTTTTTCTATGAGTTGACATAAAAGAAAAGGAATAATTATGGTTAGTAGTGAACCTTGGAGCAATAAACGACGTTGAACAACATTTTGTTGCAATATTTGCAATCCTTTCTGCACATTCATTTCTTGTTCGGGAATATAGCCACCACCAAAAGTATCTACATACCAACGCAAAGCTTGAGGAAAATAAAACACCCAATATAATAAACGTAAATAATCTAAAGGATTCCATAAAGATAATGGTCGTTTAAGTTTGGGAGCTAAATCTAATTTAGGAACAGACATTTTCAGTTAGCAGTTAACAGTCATCAGTTATAAAAATCATGCTTATTTGCGTTTAAGACAATTGACATTTTGCATAAATGAAATTTTAAATATTATCCACAGATGGACACAGATAAACGCAGATAGATTTTCTTGTAGGTTGGGTTAGCGGCAGCGTAACCCAAAATCCATCATGTTGGATTAAATTTATCTTTACTGTAGATAATTATTATAGATTTGATAACATAAATTCATCACTTTTTTAGGATGACCTTTTGCCTCTAAGATAATTCTAATGATTTCCGCTTCAGTAAAAGAAATCGCATTATTCTGTAAATGATAATCAATAAAACCACGCATCCTTTGCTCACCCCAAGCAGAAATAGATTCTTCGATACAAACATTTTCAAACGGCGAAACCATTCCCCCATCTCTAAAAAGCTGATTTAAAGGCTTATCTGCCGCAATCACCAAACGCAAAGGCGCATTATTACCCTCCGCTAAAGCACGAATTTGACTTCTTATTTGATTTGTAAATCCCTCCCATGCCATTTTTTCCACATTATCCAAAATTAACAACAATTGATGTTTTCTCAGCTCGCGAGACAACCTAAAACCCTTGCACTCAGGAATTCCAATCAGATCGCACAAGAAGAAATAAAAATCATCCTCATCATAAACTTCTCCTAAATTAAGATAAATTGGTCTGCGAGGTATTGCTAATTCACAATCTGCTTGCTCTTCAATCACTCTCAGCAAAGAAGATTTGCCGATTTCTGGCTCTCCAATAATCGCTACACTGCTACCAATATTCAAAAGTTCAAAGATTCGCCTAATTTCCTTGTCTCGACCAAAAACTAATTTAGGGTCATCAATTCTTCCATTTAAATAAATAAAAGGATTGAATTTCTCTTGCCTTTCTTGCGGCTGAAGAGAAGCTTGTTCCTCAGCTATCTCGGAAATATTAGAATTAAGATTCTCTCCAATATTGACAGTCTCAGCATTAATCTCATATTTGATCTCGTAGTAATTTTTGCCAACATTCTCAACGTAATTACCGCTCTTAATGTCAATATCTCGCTGCTCATGCTCAGGTAACCCGTTTTCTTCCATGTCCAAATTCCAAGCTCTAGCAGCTTGCTAATAGAAATACTCGCGAAACTGAATATATTTTGGTATTATACAACTAATTTTATATATTTTTTATTAACATTTATCGACACGAAAAATTTCTTAATTAGAAAACTAGAAATACTGATACTCTTTCCCTCTTTCTCTGCCCAGAACACGAGGCTGGGTAAACGTCTCCGCGTCTCTGCGTGAGACAAATTCATATCTAACGCCATTGAATTTTATAAGATGCCATCTTGCTTTAACTCGGAAATAACATCTTCATGGCTTATGGTTGGCTCATCTTTCCTCTGAGCTACTATAGCTAAATCTTCTAGATCTTCGAGTAATTCTTCAAATTGCTTCAACGGCAAAATAACAGCTGTTTTCTCTCCAGATTCATTAGTGATATAATTTAAATTCAATTCCTCAATATTAATCATCTTTGATTTTTATTAATATTTGATTTTTATTAATATTTATCGGCGCGAAATTTTTTAATTAAGAAAACTAGAAATTTGGTTTTTTCTGTGATATCATTTATTTTATAATGGAAGTGATGATGTTTTTCTACGAGAGTCAATATTCCCATTATGAAGAATTAAAATTACAATACCACCAGCGATCGCGCCTCGTCAACCCCTATTTACTAAGCGCAACGTTAAGAAAAGTTAAATTTTAAATGAGTATTTAGACAAAGTTAACAGGACTGTTTTTTGATGGTTTAATAACAAAACTCTTGCGGAGATTAATTTTTTTGGTCAATATGAAAGCGAAATCTTCACCATCAAGGTAAATAATTGTGTCTTCATTGTCCTATCTCTCAAATGTTGAGCAATTCCTCAGCCATTGCAGTCAATCTAGCCAACATACCTTTACCGCCTTTACCGAACTCTTAGCCAACTTACGATCGCCTGACACCAGAACCAGCACCAGACAATTCCTCTCCTCACTACATCAAGCCTGGTCGAACTCCCCAGATCAAGACCAATATTACTTTTCCTTTGTCACCCAATCGGTCAAAACAGCCAAGGGCGATCGCAGAAAACTCCTGCTCTTATTATTTCCCAGCATCTTTGCCCCCGAAGAATGGTCATTTACCTTCTATGAAGGATTATTGCGTTATCCTGCCGCCGAATTTTACGATCGCCGTGTTGTAGAACTTGGCTGTGGTTCTGGCTGGATTACCCTCGCGATCGCGCTTAACTCCCTACCCAAAATCATCTATGGCGTAGATATCAATCCCCGAGCAATTATCTGTTCCCAATTAAATCTCTATCTCAATGCTCTAGACAATGCAGGGGAACCAATCCTCGATCCCGAAGAACGAACCTTATTAGATCGGGTCAAATTTGCCGAATCCGATTTATTAGAATATTTTTCTGACTATCCCGAACCCCTAGATCGTGTCATTGGTTGTATTCCCCAAGTTCTCAATCCAGAACTAGAAGTGATGCGAGATTTAGTGCATCAGGGTGCTAATGACGAGTTCCTCCATTCCTTGAGTAATTATTGTGAAAAACAAGGCTATATCGAAGATCAATTTGGCCTAGGTTTATTAGCCAAAGCCGTAGAACAAACCATCAAACTCTTAAGACCCACAGGCAAAGTGATTCTCAACTTTGGTGGACGACCTGGAGCCACAGTCCTTGAACGCTTGCTTACCAGAAGAGGCTTAAAAATTCGTCGGATTTGGGAAACCAGAGTCCAGCAAGATCCTGATACCGATATCTCGGGGTTAGTCGAGATTGAAAGAGCTACTGGACATCGCTTTGAATTCTTTATGGCTCCACGGGGTAATCAACCAATTCCTGCTGCAACAGCTCAAATTTATAGTGAACATAGCGGCGAAATCTTTCATTCCGTTGCCGTCTATGAAGGCGTTTTGGACCATCCTATCTGGCTCAAACAGATTTTCGCTGTTTTGGGACATCCCCAGTTACAACAGGTCAAAAATGCTTTAGATCTGACGGAAAATGATTCTGATGTGGCAGAAGAAAGATTTTATTGGCTGACATCTTTATTTTCCTATCTCAATAATTGCTCTCATTTCCCCTATGGACTGACCGAAGGAGAATTAGCCCTCAGAGAGCGAATTGCCGCGTATTTCCGTAATTATCACGCAATTGCTTGGCATCCCAATAATTTGGTGATTACACCATCACGGGTTGAGATTATTAGCAATTTATTGACGATTTATGAGCCGCAGTTAGTGACAATAGATGAAAATTTGCGATCGCTGATTCCTGCTTACTGGCAAACTAATCACCAATCACAACTGATTGAAACCCCGAGAACCACCAAATTACTCTGCAAATTAATCAGAAAGCTCAAACCTTCTCTGGTGATTACTGGCTTAACGGAATTTGAGATCCTCACCGAAGAGCCGTTTGAATCCTTGGTTAATACTGCCGAGGAAATAGGAGCTTTACTAGTGGTAGATATTTCCGCTAATTTAAATCTTTCTAGTAATCCAACTAGTAATGGTTTGTTTGAATATTTGGCGGGACGACAATTGCCCAGTAATGTTATTTTATTAGCAGATTTAATTAAAAATCGCTTGTATCCCGATATTTCCCTTTGTGTTGGCGTAACAACTTGTGCTGAGCTGCGACAAGATCTGATTCGGGCTGCGGAACTTACTTATAGTCGCTTTTCCTGGATTACGCAATTTTTCTATCAACAACTTCTCGAACAATTATTATATTTTCAGACTCCAAGACTGGGGCAGACTGATATTGAGTTAGAGCCAGTAGATGATCAAAGTTTCAATCTCCTGTCGCGATCGCCCTCTGTAATTAAAGCCTTTGAACATCCGGCAATTCAAGAAAGTGAATTACCCTTTACCGATGCAATCATTCGACTCGAATATGGCGAAAACTGTCTGGCAACTCCGGCGGCCTTAAAATCCGCGATCGCTGAATCCTTTGCCCGTCAAGAAATTACCCCAGAAGAGACAGCAATTCATATTCCCTTAGCTGCTATTTTTGCGCAACGATATCAGATCAAATTTTTAGATCAAGAGAATTTTCTTTATGGTGCGGGAGTCGCATCCATCTTTACCGCGATCGTGGAAAAATGTCGTCAAACCCAAGGAACTTTTATCTTTCCCCAAGGAGCCTACGGAATATTTCGCGCTGCTCTCGATTTTCAGTGCGTGCAAGTCAAAACCATAGTCGGCAAAGAATCAGAGAATTTTAAAATTAATCTAGAGATCTTAGAGAAAATCTTACAGGAAACAAATCAACCGTGGCTATATCTCAATGCACCTTTAGCTAATCCCACAGGAGTTTACTATTCGGCTGAAGAATTAAAAGCCATCATCGAATTAGCTGAACAATATGGTACTAGGGTTGTCTTAGATATGATTTTTTCGGGATTAGAATTTACTGGGGGGCAAACCGCGATCGACTTGTCCTGGATGCAAGAGCGCCGTGACATAGCCTCAGGCAGTTTGATTCTTTTAGGCGGAATTTCTAAAGAATTTGCAGCCGCAGGATTACGCTTTAGTTATTTATATTCTCCCGATGTTGCGATCGTGAAGCAAATCAAGGAATTAATTAGAACTCCTCTTCCTCAAAGTATCAGGTATGCAATGGTACGATTTTATGAAAAATTGGCTAATGGAGATCAGGATTTGCAATTACATCTCGAATCTCAACGCAGATCTTTGCAACAACGTGCTCAATTATTAACAACTACCCTAGAAGAATCGGGTTGGACAGTGATTGCTCCTCAGGGGGGATTATTTCTGGTAGCAAAGCCTTCAGCTTTTCTCGGGAAAACCTTATGCTATGAAGTAGATGGCAAGCAATGTGAAACCGTGATTGATGGCGATACCATTACTACTGTGTTATTTGCGACAGTAGGATTGACTATTAATCGTGCTACTTGGACAGGATTACCTAATTATTGCCGCTTTGTTTTATCAACATCAGAAACCGAATTTCAAGAAGCATTACAGAGAATCAGAAAGTTTACTCAAATGGTCAATGATTAATGTTAATCGGGGAATTCTGGCAAAAAAAATCCCTCAATTGTCAGATGAGGGGTGGTTTTGTTTCTTATATATAGTTGTATTTACTATTATACTATGTAATCTATACTATGTGATCATTCGGTTGTTGTAATTAGGTAATCAGTGATCACTCACGCCCATATTTGGGTCAGCTAGTAGTCACAGCAAAAGCATTAAAAATGACATAATTTTTGAAAAAGCTATATATAAGAAGTGAAACTAAGGAAATATAAGAGATAAACAAAAGAAATAATTTTGAAGAACTCTTGGTTATTTCTCCTCTATCTTATCCGTGCATCTCCGTAGTTGTTGCAAAGATGGTATAAAGTTTGAAGCGATTTGTATCAAGTGATAATAAATGTGTCAGGGAAAATCTATTTTTTCCGTAATTCTATGGACTATCTCGCCATTAGCCATTAGCCATTTATTTTTTCAAGAATCTTTCTTATCAAGAAATTGCTCAAAAACTGAGGATCTCCCGGGAAAATGTTTACAAAAGTATAAGGTAACAGCTCTATGCTTAGAAACACTAGTCCTTGTTTAGTAAAGTTGTCTCAACCTTCAGCGATCGCGTTAAATGTTCAACTATCATCACCCAACAAATCCAAAAGACAAAAACAGAAGCTGAAAACTCTCACGAAATATGTCCAGCAACATTCTTCTGGTGGGAAAAAACGCTTGGAGTTAGCCAATATACTCTATGAAACAGGCAGTTGGACAGAGGCGATCGCAGAATCTTATGATTACACCGTTTTAACCCGACGCTTAGAGAACCGTCTGAGGCTGAAATTGGTATTGGGAACCGAAGGCAAGCAGACAAAAAAAATTCTCACAGCTTTGTTGAAACTAGCACCCCATTCTGCCAATGCAAATCAATTGAAAGATCATTATTACTTTTTACGAGAGGAAAGTTCCAAAACATAATATCGCTTATTTAAGCTATTGTCTTCAATTGACACCGAATAATAATAGAGATTTCAATCTAGCGATTTTTTGATAAATGAGATAAATTCGGTATTGATCGTCAATCTTTATCAACAATTACCAATTATCTATTTCCTGACCCATGAAAAGTCGCCGCCAGAAGTCTACCATTGCTGAATTCAAAATACTGCTAATCGTAATCGGAACTTTTTGGATGATAGAGATTATCGACTATCTCCTTTTTAACGGACAGTTGGATAAATTTGGGATAAGGCCACACAAACTTATTGGATTAAGAGGCATTTTCTTTGCACCTTTTCTCCATGCCAATTTTAGTCATCTAATCGCTAATACCATCCCCTTTGTGACTTTAGGATGGTTGACAATGCTGCAAAAAACCAGACATTTTTATTTTGTTTCTTTTCTCTCAATGCTCATTGGTGGTTTAGGAATTTGGATTTTTGGCTCTTCTAGTTCAGTTCATATCGGTGCTAGTATCCTAATCTACGGTTATTTAGGATTTCTACTACTAAGAGGCTATTTTCAAAGAAATATTCCTTCCATTCTGTTATCTTCAGTCGTCTTCTTTCTTTATGGTGGTTTGCTCTGGGGATTTCTGCCTTCTTCGATGAATATCTCTTGGGAAGGTCATTTGTTTGGTTTTATTGGTGGTGGCTTTGCGGCTTGGGCGATCGCACATAGCCAAAAAAAACAACAAGTAATACCCACAGTTCACTATAAACCTAAAGCTAGTTCAGAAAGCAAAACCTATGCTCATAAGTAACTCTTTGGTTATTTGTAAAGTTGCGTTTCTTGTTTGTAAAGTTGCATGACTTTTCTGAGATGCACCAACCAATTGATGATAATTTAATAATTGAAGTTGAAAAGCTCCCCTGACAGAGATTACAGCTCTTGTCCATGTTCAACTACAAGGAGGTCAAAACAGCTGTTAAATTCTACATCTGTCTCGTCTAAACAACTCAATAACGCTCAACTCGAAAGCTGATATTTCCTTAGTTAGGATAGCGAGGGCATATTCTAAAAATGCTTTAATCACTGATCTAAATTGGATCTATTGATAGGAGGAAAACTCTCAGTTAGTATTGCTTGGGCGTTATTGTTTTTAGGAAGCTCAAAAAATCAAGAATTCAAGAGCCAAAGAGGATAAAAGAAGATAAAAAGGCTATTTTATTACCCTCTTACCTCTTACCTCTTACCTCTTACCTCTTACCTATAGTTTTTCACTCTAAACACAACTCGTCGAACTGACATTTAAGTAATAACAGTAGGTTCTTCTCTTTGAGTAAATTGACGAATCAAAGCAATCTCTTCGGCAAGATCAATCAGGGGTTTCAATCCTACTTGAGTTTCCACATTATGCTTACTGGCATCGGGTTCATAACTTTCTAAATACACTCGTAAAGTTGCACCTTTCGTTCCAGTTCCCGAAAGACGAAAGACAATGCGAGAACCATCAGTAAAACCAATGCGAATTCCTTGCTTCTTACTCACGCTGCCATCTACCGGATCGGTATAACTAAAATCATCAGCATACTCTACTGTATAGTCACCAAATTGTTTTCCAGGAAGTTCGGTGGTCATTCCGCGCAAACGATCCATCAGTTCATTAGCAGGTTCGGAGGCAACTGCTTCGTAATCGTGACGAGAATAGAAATTGCGTCCGTAGGTTTTCCAATGATCTCTGACAATTTCTTCTACGGATTTTCCTGTAACAGCCAGGATATTTAACCAGAAAAGTACTGCCCATAAACCGTCTTTTTCGCGAACATGATTAGAACCTGTCCCAAAGCTTTCTTCTCCACAAAGAGTTGCTTTATCAGCATCTAATAGATTACCGAAGAATTTCCAACCCGTAGGAGTTTCATAACAATCAATGCCTAATTTTGCGGCAACTCGATCTACTGCTGCGCTGGTGGGCATCGATCGCGCTACCCCAGATAAGCCATCTTTATATCCAGGAACTAAGGTGGCATTAGCAGTCAAAACAGCTAAACTATCGCTGGGAGTCACGAAAAAGTTGTTACCTAGGATCATATTGCGATCGCCATCGCCATCGGATGCTGCCCCAAAATCAGGTGCATTATCACCAAAAAGAACTTCTACTAAATCATGAGCATATACTAAATTAGGATCAGGATGCCCGCCACCAAAATCTTCGAGAGGAATACCATTTTGGACTGTGCCAGAAGGTGCACCCAAGCTTTTTTCAAAAATATCTTTGGCATAGGTTCCTGTGACGGCATGCATCGAATCAATACAGATTTTAAACTCGCCCTGTAAAAGTTTGCGAATACTAGCAAAATCGAATAGAGATTCCATTAAACGAGCGTAGGGTTCGACGGGATCGATTACTTCGACTGCCATCTCTCCGATCCGCGCGATCGATAATTTATCTAAGTTTAGATCTTCTGTCTCAAAAATTTTGTAACTATCAATTACTTTAGATTTTTCGAAGATAGCATTAGTGATTTTTTCTGGTGCTGGCCCACCATTAGTAATATTGTATTTAATTCCGAAGTCTCCATTGGGGCCGCCTGGGTTGTGACTAGCAGAGAGGACAATGCCGCCAAACGCTTTATATTGGCGAATAATCGCAGAAGCTGCTGGAGTGGAGAGGATGCCTCCTTTGCCGACTAGAATGCGACCTATTCCGTTGGCTGCCGCCATTTTGAGGATAATTTGAATTGCTTGACGGTTGAAATAGCGACCATCTCCACCCACAACAAGAGTTTCGCCTTGAACTCCTTCTAGGCTATCGAAAATAGATTGGACGAAATTTTCTAGGTAATGGGGTTTTTGAAAGACTGTCACGGATTTCCGCAGTCCCGATGTTCCTGGTTTTTGATCTGAAAAAGGGGTTGTTGTAATAGTTTTTGTGCTCATATTAATTATCCAAATTTTTTCTTTTTCCAGAACTGCATCATTCTAATCCTGTCGCTGCTCAAACCAGCATTGAATATTAGGAAATTCTAAAGTTATTCTACTTGGAAGCGGTCAAGACTAGAAGATTTAATGACTAGTACCCAAGTGATCAAAATGGTTTGAGTCTATCTGGTTCAGAAATAGCCAAGCTTCTTCACTGTCGTCAGAGCACCATATATGAGGTGCGCAAAAAGTTTGTCGAAGAAGGGCTTGAAGCAACCATCACTCGGAAAAAACGGGAAACA
>JBCCYD010000062.1:0-19695 GCA_039190385.1 Cyanobacteria bacterium P01_F01_bin.143
GGAAGCTACAGTCTCGATCTAAATCGTCAACCTCCAACACTTGATTTTGAATTTTCTCTAATTCCTAGTTGATGAAACTCAATCTATACAAGGGTTTAAGGGGGATATGGGAGTAAAATTCACGAATCGTTGCCATCCCCCCTATTCATTTTGATTATTCAAGCCAGACCTACGAGATTGAGATTTTCGCCGAAGAATTTCTTTCACCTCAGCGAATAAGTTTTTCATCCTTTTCTGATATTCTGGTTGCTGACGCTCATTATCTAAGGCTTTCAAATCGGGATGACGGTTCAAGATTTCCTGATAATAGCTTCTTTGAGATTCTGATAAGGTTTTCTTGTCTAATTTAAGCGAATTTTGGGGAATTTTCTGACCATTAGTTTTGGTTATGTTTTCTGAATTAGATTCTTGATTATTTTTTTTCGGTTTTTCTTTTTTTTGATTTTGTTGATGATCATTTTCACTGCTCGCTGTTTCGCTTCGCTCCACAGAAGCGGCTAAATCTAAAAATTCGGCGTCAGGCCCACAACCCTTCATAAGGGGGAGGGTGTGATCTTTTTCTCTGTATTGCCCATCTGGTATGCGTTCTGGGCGTTTTATTTTTGGCTGATTTTTACGTACTACATCAGGGGGTGTGATCTTTTCTGGGGATTGTTTATCAGATATAGTTTCTGGCTGTATAGGTTTCTGTAGTATAGTTTCTTCTTTTGGGTGCGAAGAAGAGCTTGAATCATTCTGCACTTCAGAAATGGGAGCGGGAGTTGTGTTTTCAATGGTTGTGGTAGTTATTACTTCGGTTTCTGGCTCTTGTTCTGGGCTGTTTTCTGGTTCTGGTCGCTCTTTGTCAAATTTGGGATGCCAAAGTGGTAAATAGGCTAATTTCTTTAAGGTCCGTTCGCTAAATGCTTTGCCAAATAATTTTTTACTGGTTTGACAGAGTAGTTTGAGACGCTCTCCTACTTTTTTTGGTAGGGTAACTGCTTGCTGAATTAAATGCTCTAGGGTTTGTTTTAAGCGTTCCTGACATTCTGTGGTGCGTTCTTGGTTTAGTTGACTGTTTTTGACTGTTTGCTGCCCTCGTTCGTTCATTTCCTGGTAGGAGGTATAACGTGTGGGTGTTGTTCCTAATGGCCACCAAAATGGTTCGATGATTTTTGCCCAGTGATGACATCGCTGTTCGATTTCAGTTTGGTGACGGCAGTATTTTTTGTATTCTGGTAGGTTAGTGATGGTTTCTGCCATGTATTGCTGTAATTCTCTGCTTTCTAGGGCGAGAAATACTCTGCCGTATTTCCCTATTTCACGGATCAGTTCGTTAGTCTGTCCGTAATCGGTAAATCCTTCTTTAATTAATGCTTCTGTGTCTTCTTGCCATTGTTTGATTTTGCTGCTGTTGCTGGTTTGGGCAAAACGATATTGTCGTTTACTGTACCAATCTCTGGCCAGGGAGAGAGTATCTTTTAATTTTTCCATGTCCTGACCAGAAGCCGCCCAGTCCATATGAGCGAAAAAGGCACCTAAGTCTTGGGAGTAGGGATTGAGATCGTCATCGAGTAATACCGACCCTGTTTCTGGTTGTAGGGGTAAACGATGACCGTTGAAATGGCTGAACTCGTTGCCGTTTTGATTTTTTTTATAGGTCTTGGTGTTGGGGAATAGTTCTAGTTGACCGCCTTTGATTTTGAATCCTGCATTTTCTACTGCCATGCGTAGGGCACAGGCGAGGTTAAATGTATTAACTTCTTCGGTGAGAGGGAAGTAAATATGTACTCCTTCGCTGAAGCTGGAGAAGAGGATTACAAAACGACACAAACCGATCAGCTCGAAGGCTTGGCATAAATCCCGAAATGCTTGGGGGTTGTTCATGAAGTGTAACCAGCTCCCTCGGTCTATATCGACCATGCAGTATTTGGTGAGTTTGCCGAAGCGCACTCCTAGGATGTTTTGAGGATCTTGGAATTTATGCCATAGGATGCGGGGTTGGAGTTTGTAGTTTGTTATTGTTTGCCAGTCTTTTGTGCCAGCAGGAGCGATGATGAAATCCCAGTGGTGGGCGAAGTAGCGAAAGAATTCTTGAGCCTGGGGATTAGCTGGGTATAGGCTGTCATTAGGCATTTTTCTTGGCCTCCCAGTCTTTTTTGGCAGAGAGAGGGAAAGATGCACCTTTTGACCAGGCATCAATTTTACGGCACCTAGAAGCCCCATTTTTGGCTAGTGAGCTTAAAAATTGAGTATTACCCTGGATGGGCAAAAACAGACCTGTATTTAGCCAATTTTTGAGGGTCTGCTTAGAAACGGAATGTACTAAGGGAAAAACAATCATCTCGCATCACGAAGTTTCAGAAACTACGGAATCATGCCAGAGATTTAAAATTCGTGTTTTGAGTTGGATCTATATTGATCAAATATATATATTTATCAGGCTTGTTCTAAAACGCTGAAATGCTTGCTGTGTAAGGATCGTAAAAATGAGTTTGTTGCACCATTAAGATGCAGTTTGTTGCACCATTAAGATGAGTTTGTTGCACCATTAAGATGGTCTTGTTCTAAAGCTCAAATCCTTGTAAGGCAAGCATTTAAGACCAAATTTTTCAATTATTTTTTCTAGAACAAAAATCCAGAACATCAGAACATTTTTCTATGCATTCCCAGCTAAGCTTTCTTGCGAAAACTTATTTAGTACTTTTCTACTATTGATGAATATAGGAATTGGATAGAGTCAGTGAATGTCCAATAATTTTCTAATTTTGGAAAATTGCTCAGAACTAGGAGTTCGATCCCCTCGCTCAAACATAGAGATGTAGCGTTGCGATACTCCTAAAAATCCAGCTAACTTAGCTTGACTCCAGCCTTTTGCTTTTCGAGCGTTCTTGATTTTAGTTCCTGTTACTGTGGTGGCTTTGCTTGTTAACTTGTTTATGTTTTTCTTCCTTGGAGATGAAATATTTTTGGGTTTGACCAGTTTCGGTTGAGTTTTCGCAGCTAGCAACTCTGGAATTGGTGCAGGAGGATGGATTGTTATCTTGGCAGCTAGTAATTGCTCGAAGTAGCCTCGCGGTTTTCTACTCTTGCTATCGGGACGTAATGCTTCTGGATAAGTAGCTGAGTCAAATTCAATTTGAAATGCCCTTTTTAATTCAGACAAAGCTTTTAAAGCATGATTCCAGCGTTTTGTAAGTTTGTATGCTTTGTCTCGGTTTTCTAAAGCTTCATTGATATCAGTTTTTGGGAGAAGTGCTTCGAGTAATGTTTGTACTCTATATGTACCGCTAGTATGAAATCTACTTTCTACTGTTAGATGAAGTCCTAACCGTAATGCCAAGTCATCTTGATAAGGATCGATTTTAAGAACATCTTGAGCCAAGTAACCAAATTGATATAAAGCTTTTTTCGCTTCGCACCCCGCTTTGTTGAGAAAGCTGTCCGTCCACAAACCAGGACGAACTGTAATAATTCCTTCTTCTGGTCGTTCTACTTTGCCTTGTAAGTTTTGTTGTCCGACTAGATGAACTCGAACATTCCACATTCGAGAAACTTCTACACTTGCCATCAATCCACCTTTTCGGTGTCTGCCCTCAACCCAAGTAGCTTGAACAGTTATACAATCTAAAGCAAAGGCGTGTTGAGCTATGGTTTTAATCTTTTCATATTTGGGGTTATTGGTATCCTTATTCCAACCAATTTCTTCAATCAAATCGCTAATTTTGAGATTGAATTGGCTAACCCAAGGCTGTTCTTGGCGCATAGTGTGAGCAGCAAAGATTAGATGTAATTTAGCGGTATTTGTGCCAAACTTATCAATAATCTGTAAGGCTTCATTCCAGGGCAAGAGGGATATATCACCAGGGCTAGTAATATAATGCTCGATTAAATTTTTGGGGTCTCCTTTAGCACTGTGTAAGAAGTAAGCAAGTCCTGAAGGGTCTTTTTCCCATAAATCTTTTCTTAACTGTGCTTTAAGACTTGACACCATTGGAGCAGAAGTAGCAGCAGGAGTAAAATACTCGTCTTTCTTATATAAACTCGGTTCGGTATTTGGTAAGTCAGTAAGTTTACTCACTGCCATTATATCTACAGGAGCAACATTTTTTGTAGTTTTGCTTGTCTCAATGGAAGTAGCCTGTTTTCTTTGCATCCTGGTCTATCTTAAATTGGAGTGTCACAGATTCGGATTACTATTAGCTTGAAAAATAGAGGTGTATTTCCTAGTTATTTTTTCCAATCATCTCAGCTTAGCTTTCAAGGTAAGAGAAGGTTTGAAAATAATGATTGTCTTAAATATTGATTAGCTATTTGATGATTTTCAAAATCTGTTAGAGCTTCTTATACCAATTAGTTTGTTGTCTTGGCTCGAAATAGCCAATAATCGAATTGGGATTAATAATACAAAGCTGGATATGGTTTTTATTGAGAAAACCTGCCCCTGGATAGAGTTCATTGCCTTCTGGAAACATACCTCGAACAGAATCAATAAAGTTAGGATGGCACTGTATTTTTCTCTTATTTTCACCGCTCATACTGTCCAACCCCAGTTCTTTAGCGATTCCTTCGTTATTGAGTTGATGCAGTCTTAAAATAACTTGACAATCTAATTCTCGAACAAAACTTACTCCATGAACCAATAATCGATTCTGGGGTAGAGCTTTACCAACTTGTTTAAATTCTGTCTCTAATATTTTGTAGACGGTCTTAACCGTTTCCAGATGTTGATAATCAAGCAAATCGAGACAGTTCCCCAATTTGATGAATGCACCGACTACTGCTGGTTGTGAAATGTTTTTGTCGGCTTTTGCCCATTCCAGGGCCCGTTCGTAACTGCCTTCCCAAAAGTAAACACCATGTCCGAGCCAATCATAGTCATTTTCACTTCGCTCAAGAGCCTCGCCCTGTTTTATGACTTTATCAGCAACAGAGCGATCGCAACCGTGAAAACCAACGACGATTTCTGGGGAGACGTACATTTAGTTAGAGAAATTGAATCTACGAACGTTACCCTGCTCATCTAGAATGCCTGCTTCAGTCAAAGAACGAATAATATATTCGTTTGAAGTATCATTTAGCTCAACTTGACTAATATGAGCTGGCTTTTGAGGATTTGGTTTGACTGATTTGCCCTGAAGAACAGCTAATCTCTGTTCCAAAGTTTCTTGTAGATTAAACATATTCTGTTTTAGGTTTGTCCTTAGCCATATTTTACCCTGTCACAAAGCAACTAGAAATCAATCTCAATTTTCATTGCCGGGTTATTTTCTCGAGTACTGAGAACATGAGTATAGATAGCAGTAGTTTTCGGATCGCTATGCCCCAGAAAATCCTGTACTTCCCTTAAAGAAGAACCATTTTGCAGACTTAAAGTACCAGCGGTATGACGCAGACTATGGGGAGAATGATTACGATTTAAATCAATATGCTTCAAATCACATTTTTCTAAATAACGATCAACAATATGGCCAATTCCCCTGCGGGATAATCTTTGGCCGTAGCGACGATTCGAAAGAGAAATAAACAAAGGCGAACTGGCATTTACCTTCTCTCCATTCTCAACACGAGCCAGACGGTAATCAACAAACTCTTGAGCAATATCGAAACGTAAAATTACCGTTCGGATACTGTTTTTTCCATCTAACTTAAAATAATGCTGACCTTCTTTAGAGCTAATATCCCCCAAATTAGCCCGATACAGTTCAATACTGCGACAACCTTGAAGAGCCATACAACCGAGTAACAAGCGATCTCTTAAGACCTGTACTTTTAAACTTTTCTCCCCTCCAATCTTCCTCATGGGCAAAACATTATCCATTAACTGCTGTAGCTCCTCCTGACTCAAAAAATTCAGCGTAGAGCCCACCTCTCGCTTATCTCGTGGCGCTTTCACTCCCTCGACGGGATTGAACTTAACCAACTTGGCTGACAAACAAGCAACATAAAAATGTTTAACCGCCAATAAAGACAGACGAATCGTGGCACAGCCTTTTGCTTCATCAATTAAATATTTACGATATTCCTTGATATTTTCTTGGGTAATCAAAGCCGGATAAAGTTCTCGCGCTTTACACCAATAGAGAAACCTCCCCAGACGATTGCGATAGGTTTTAATCGTATCGGCACTAGCATGACCATTAGCAATCGTTAAGTTAAGATATTTTTCAAAACAATCTCGCATTGCCTTGACGGTAGGTAAAGTAGAGACGGTAGCTAATCCGCGATCGCCTAAAGCTAATTTATTCCCCCTGTTTAACCGTCGAATAGCCATTACATTTACCCGAAGAATCTTAAGAAAATCTTACAACGTAGAAGCCCTGTTATCTGCACTAAGCTGGTAAAATTACTGAGAAATTAATCGCGGGTTCGGGATATCACCAGTTGTATGTCTTATCACCACAAGAATTAGTACTACGCACTGAATTGGAGCAACAGGTAAGAACGGGTTTTGTCTTGCGGGGTCAGGCTTTGGAGAAAATTAAACACCTTAAACTTTATCGTGATAATTACGATAGTTTTGAGGATTATTGCGATAATATTTTTGGTTTTACGACCCTTTATATCAATCGCTGTATCACCGCAGCCGAGACTTATTTTTTTATCACCGAATATTTAGAGACCAATGGTCTTGATGACCCATATCCGACTAAACAAAGACAATTAAGACCAATTTTTCAAGCTAATCTTACTCCCATTGAAGCAGGAGAAGTTTGGGTCACAGCAGTCACTTTAGCTATGGGAAAAGTGCCCCCTGCTTCTGTGGTCAAAGAGGCGGTTAAGGTTTATCTACAAGGGAAATATCCTCCGATCAATCCTTTTAAATCAGGTCAAGTTTGTCGTATTACAGGAGGCGTTCCAGGGAAGAAGAATTGTTGGGCTGTGGTGTCACAGGTGAGACAAGATGAATGTGTAGTCGATACTTGGGATAGTCAGTATATTGTTTCGGTGGATGACCTTTTACCCATGAAGTTCACTCACGCCGAGGAGGAGCAAATGCTGGATTTGGGGGAGAGAATGACTGCACTGTCGGAGGTGGGAGAATTAGATGAAGCTGCTATCTGGCTGTTACAGGGATTAGAAAGGCTGAAGCGTTCTCAATTGAATTCTTTGGAAGAAAAGCTGTTACAGGTATTAGAAGAGGAGTATTTGTGAGGAGGTTGGGAGAGTTTTTAAAGCTTTGAATTCACTAACAATATCCGAATGAATCTATCGGCATTTGTTGAGATTGGCGATCTCTGTATTCATGTTACTCGCCAACCTTTCTTTCAACCGAGTATATCTCTGCTGCTGTTTAACCTGCCTAACGGCGATCGCGATCGCTTTTTCCGAACCGACAATCAAAGCCAACTGTTTTGCTCTAGTGAGTCCGGTGTAAAACAAATTACGAGAGAGCATAACGTAATGCTGAGTATAGAGAGGAAGAATTACGACGGGATATTCTGAACCTTGGGATTTATGAATCGAGATGGCCCAAGCTAAAGTAATCTCATTTAAATCAGCATAATCATAGACCACATCCCGCTCATCAAAGTTTATCACCACTTCCTTCTCAGTATGATCAATATCCATGACTATCCCCAAGTCGCCATTAAACACTTCCTTTTTATAGTCATTTTTAAGCTGGATTACGCGATCTCCGGTTCGTAAAATGCTATCTCCTCTGGCTAACTCAGTTTTCTCTTCACTGGGAGGATTAATAAGCTTTTGTAACACTTTGTTTAAATTACGAGTACCCACCAACCCACGAGTCATCGGACATAAAACTTGAACATCGGTGGCCACATCAAAACCAGCCTGGGGAATGTAATGCTCAATTAAATCGCAGATAGTTTGGACCCCATGTTCGGGTTCAGTGCCGCCATTATGCCAGAGACAATCAGAAGTCGCCTTCATCGAAACTGGTTCAAGTTGGGGATAATGACCGCGATTAATTTGATGGGCAGTTGTGACAATAGCACTTTCAGCCGCTTGACGAAAGACTTGAGTGAGCCGAACAACAGAGATTTTATCTGAAGCGATTAGATCCTTGAGGACATTTCCTGGTCCGACAGATGGCAGTTGATCGATATCGCCTACCATAAGAATCCGAGCCTTATCGGGTATAGCTTTGAGAATCGAATGGGCTAAGAATAAATCCATCATACTAGATTCGTCAATAACGATCGCGCTGCAATCAAGAAGATTATCTAAATCCCGTTTAAACCCCATTTTGCTAGGGTCAAATTCTAGTAAGCGATGGATGGTTTTCGCTTCTAATCTCGTAATTTCACTTAACCTCTTAGCTGCTCGACCAGTAGGAGCTGCACAGGCGATTTTCAATCCCATAGCTTTCCACAGCTTGACTATCGTATGGGTGACAAAGGTTTTCCCCGTTCCTGGTCCTCCCGTGAGAATCATCACCTTTTCTGAAGCTGCTTTGGCTACTGCTATATATTGCTGGGGTGATAATTTAATCTGTCGTGATGCCGTGTAGCGATCAATCCAACTTTGAACTCGTTCCGAATCAACCTCTAAACTAGTTTCTAGTTTTTTCAGTAATAATTTAGCCAAATGCTGCTCACTGAAAAAGAAGCTGGGTTTATAGTAAAGTAGTTCTGCTTCTTTTTCCCTAATTAATTGCTCCTCTTTCACCATCTCAGAGAGAATGCCGATAATCGCTCTTTGATCAGCTTCATGTTCTTCTGTAGTTAATAATTCTTGAGTAAAAGGAACAATCTTACTTTCAGGTAAATAACAATGTCCATCTTCAGATGCTTTATCTAAGACATGGAGCAATCCCGCACGATAACGAAACTGAGAATCAGGAGCCACCCCTACATTACGAGCAATCTGATCTGCTGTTAAAAACCCAATGCCAAAAATATCGATCGCCAATTGATAGGGATTTGTGGTGACAGTGGCGATCGCTCCTTCGCCATATTGTTTATAAATTTTGACGGCATAGGTAGTTGATACCCCATGACTTTGCAGAAAAATCATCACATCCTTAATTGATTTCTGCTCTGCCCAGGTATTTTGAATCATGGCGATTCTTTTTTGGGCAATCCCGCTCACTTCAACTAGGCGTTCTATCTGATGCTCAATAATATCTAAAGTATTTAGCCCAAAATGTTGAACAATCCGTTTGGCAGTAACAGGGCCTACCCCTTTAATTAATCCACTGCCTAAATATTTTTCGATTCCTGTCAGCGTAGCAGGTTTAGTTTCTTTATAATGAACTACTTGAAACTGCGAACCATATTCAGGATGCTCTCGCCATAGTCCTTGTAACTGCAATGTTTGCCCTGCTTGGAGATTGGCAAAACTACCGACAACAGTGATTAGCTGTTTAACATTTCCCGTATTCAACCGCGCCACGGTGTAACCCGATTCTTCAGAATGAAAAGTAATTCGCTCAATAACTCCAGTTAGAGATGATAGTGGCGCAGTAACGGTTGATGATGTCATGAAACAAAAGTTCTACTTCTTTAGCTCAGTAGCCAGTTTATCAGTCTTATTTTTAATTCGAGGAATTCGCCATTATGATTAGTCAATCCTAGAAAATTATTAAAACAAAAGAAGAATTAGTTGCCAGCTACGGATTTCAAGATTAAGGTATTGCTGAATTAAGTAACTCTGTTACTAACGTACTTTGTTACTTACGAACTCACAGACTCCGTTACTTCCAGATTTATGCCGAAAATTATTGCGATCGCAAATGGGAAAGGAGGAGTAGGAAAGACTACTACAGCCGTCAATCTAGCGGCTATTCTTGCCCGGACAATGAAAACTTTGCTAGTAGATACCGATTCTCCCCAATGGTCGGCAAGCTGGTGGGTAGAAAGAGGAGATATGCCTTTTGACCTAGTTCAAGAAAGCGATCCTAATCTACTCAATCAGTTACGCAAAGTCAAAGATTACGAACTGGTGGTAGTCGATACCGCTCCTTCAAGAGAATCAGAAGCTCTCAAAGCAGTAATCGACAAAGTTGACTATGTAATCATGCCAACTAAAGCTGCTTCTCTAGACATTCAAGCTCTAATAAAAACCGTCCAAAATTTGGTAGCTCCTGCCAAAGTTACCCATCGTATTCTTTTGACTATCGTAGACCCCCGCAGCTTAGGAGATGCCCTAGATGCTCAAGAATCATTGATGGAGGCAGGAATTCCTGTATTCAGTAGTTTTATTAGAGCTTACAAAATTTATGAGCGCATACCAGATCAAGGAATTCCTATTGTGGGAGCGAAAGGCAAAAACGCAGGAGTAGCGGCTTCTGATTATCGTAAATTAGCTGATGAACTTTTAAGGGAGTGGAATTGATGACAAAAAGACGCAAACTTTCAGAATTGATAAGTGAAGAAACGAAGCAGAGCGATCTGCCAGAATCAGAAGTGAGTAACTCTGTTACTACGGAAGTTTCGAACTCTGGTATTTTGAAAGTTACAGAGTCACAGACTAACAAAGTAGCAAACTCAGAGAGTCTTAAACTAACAGAGTCGGAGTCAGTAACTAACGAACAAACAAACTCAGAAAGCTCGGAAGATTCAGACTTACAAACAAACAAAGTGCCGAAGTATCTAACTCTGGTCAGAAAAGAAGCTCGTTTGCGCGAGGATCAGTTAGATAAGTTAACGAGACTAACTCGTTCTCTAAATCGCAAACGGAGAGGAACCGGAGAACGGATAACCGACAATACACTAATTAGAGTAGCTGTTGACTTGCTATTAGATAAGTCAGATGAGTTAAAAGGCTGCACAGAGCAAGAAATCAAAGAGTCTGTAAGTCCGTAAGTCTGTAAAACCTTTCTCAGAAGTTCCCGTAACTGATTATGGAGACATAGTGATCGCGGAAAATTATGGATTAATTACGATATTAATAAATGCTTAAAATTTTCGGAACTACTATCTCCCCACTTTTTTTCGCTCTCCATCTAAGGTTGAGACATTTGGGAAGACAAGATGCTTCTTAGTGAAACAGAAGGGGTTCAACGCCTTACAGCATCTAAGGTTGAGATATATTTCAATTATCATATTAAATCCGACTTGAACAGCGTGCTCAACGCCTTACGGCATCTAAGGTTGAGACATGAATGAGATTGAATTAGAGGATTACACTGTTGAAGAGTGCTCAACGCCTATTGGCAGTCAAAGGAAAAATACGTTCTGCGTGTAATCTACGTCCAGTAAAGACCGCAGGTGATCAACGCCTATTTGCAATCAGAGGTGAATAACTTTAGCATGGCAAACTTATCCAAGCTGATTCTGGTGGTTCTAAAACAAAATCAGTAGGTGCGAAGATTTCAGTTTTAGTTTTAGTATTATCTGCGCGATCGATCCAAGTAGTAAGCCGACATTTACCCCGACTAGGAGGACTATCATCTTTAATAGGAAAATACCACCTTGCCATTGGTGGAGTTTTTAGAATCTGAATATCCTCAAATAAAAAATTATTATCTCCAGCAAAAGGTAATCCATAGCGATTACATTCAAGTTCTCCATTGAAACCTTGCTTAATGCGCTCACAAAAGTCATTTTCAGCTTTAATACCTATGATTAATTCGAGATCTATTAAAACTTGTCGGCGTACTGGAGATATCCAATATTTTGCACCAAAAGTTTTTTTCGCTAATTCTTTTCCTGAACTTCCTACAGGATAACTATGGAGTTGTTGAGAAAGCACTGCTGTTGCCGATGGCTTTATAGAAGCGATCGCAATTTCTACTTTGGGTAATTCTTTAGCCTGTTTAATCAGGGTAATTGGCTTATCCATAGCAGTACGTTGTTCGATGCCAGCTAAATTTAGTAGCAAGCCATAAACAGTAGAAGGAGAAGGAATAGGAGTGGTAGAACGATAAGAACCAGACTGAAAAGAACGAAAGGCAGCAAAGGGAGCTTTAAGTAGCAGATACATTTTCATCACCTCCTAAAAACTCATCCGCTAAAGCATCAAATAGTTTTTCAGGATTAGCATCTAAGTGAACTCCATAGCTTTTGAGTTTCGTTTTAGTCTCATCATCTAGATTTCGGACAATTTCACCACCAAGCCAAAACTCATCCCCAGGAAGATCGCAATCTTCATCATCCCTTTTCCCAATACGACTCAATTCTACAAAATTACCTGATTCATCAAAACCATAAGTTTTATAGCCTGCTACTAATTTAGGTGTAAGTCTAGCAAATACGGAGCATGGAGCAAATTCATAATAAGCTCTAGCATGACCACCTGCGACATTGTTTAATTGTGTGATCGCTTTTAATAAAGCTTTTGTCCATTCTGGTTTCTTCAAACAATCTCTTTGGGAAAGAGCAAAGGGATACTGAAAAGCGGTATGAGTTACTTCTCGATGCAGTAAGGCAGAGGTACTAGCATTACTCCAAAAAGTTTTATCGTTATTTTTGGTTTTGACATTTAAGGGAGACTGATGAAATACGGCATCATATTTATAGGGACTTAATGCCACTGCCATATTGCAGCGTAAAACACTATCCCGTTTAGGTGGTAAATCCTGCTTTTTCATTTTCTTGGCATCATCGGTTTTTGCCACCATGTAACCAAAGAGAAAATCATCAGCATATTTATTAGGATTGGGATATTCCTTAAATTCCACAGCTAGCTGATCTGCATCATAAATGCGAGTGCGATTATTAGGTTGATTCATTAAAATCAAGGTTTCGCGCATGGCATTACGCATCGATTCAGGACTGATAACAGCGTATTTTTGTCCGTCTTTAGCAATTTTTTGTAATGGAGTGCGGTTTTCTTCTGATTCTCCACGATAATTTCCAGCCGGAGCAGGATAAGTTAAGACTGTGGCAAATAAGTTTTTGGACATAATTGATTTTTCCTTAATTGATATACTCAACGCCTTACGGCAATCTAAGGAAAATATTTCGAGAAAAAGTAGATACTGTCCGCCTTACTGCTTAGATTCTGGTGAACTGTATTTATTGAAGTAAGTAGAGATCATAGTTTTTAGCTTCCTTTTTAGTTTGGGAGGATTTTTGATGGCTGCTAGAAATAAGTTGCGATCTCGATTATTAAATGTTGAATGTAGTTTGTCATTCATAGTAAATAATTACGCCGCTTTGGATTGAGAATCAATATTATCCTCAGATTTTTTAGTAATAGGAAATTGGCTAGCAAGAGCGAGTAGAGTTAAAGCACGAATTTCTGATGTTTGATTAAACAATTTGTTAGCAAAATCAGCAAATTCTTCCTTACGAATAAGAGGTTGAAGGGTGTCGGCAAAATAACTGATAAAGGCTTGTTCTTCAGTTCGAGAACGTACGGCTAAAAATGCCTCATTAGCAATCTTTTTCTTATACTTATCTCCATTGTCTTGATCGGAGATTATTTGTTTAGTCTTAGTGTCAATATATTTTTTCTTCTTTTTACTCCACTCAATATTATATTTAGATGCTAACTTACCTAAGATATAACTCTGGCAAACTTTATAAACAATATCTGCTTCTTTGCGGACATCTTTTTTCATTTTAATTTCTCCTTCAATATTGAATAATTCACGAGCATCATGACTAAAATAGGGGTCTAAAAGCCATTTACGAGGAATACGAGATAGAACAACATCAAAACCAATCCAGCCTGGAATTTCTTTCAATGGAGCATTTGGTAGATTTGATTCAGGTTGAGAATTTAGTAAGTTGATTAATCTTTGCTTGCGAAACCAAGGACACCAGTAAACCTGTCGAATTTGAGCATAACGATCACGCTGTTCTTTGACGGGTTCTAAATAATTTACTGAACGAATTTTTACACTATTTCCTACTTTTTCAGCGTAGATGGCCTCAACACCCAAAATTAAACGTCTAATTTGCTGACTGCCTATTTCTTGAGCAACTCTATCGCTTAGTAATAAACGAGTTAAATCTAAAGCACTTTCTTCAGGAAGATCTATTACTGATGCAGAAGGTAAATATCCAAATTTATTTGTATCCCTTGCCTGTAAAACTTTGGGAAATACTTTACAAAAATTACGTAAATTAGCCACATCAGGAACAGCTATAGTATATCCTGCAAACTGGCGTTTACCATCTTTATCAAGCACCATTGGACAGTAAACTTGAGCGACAAAAACCCAGAAATGTAAAAGAAATTGATACTTTACTATATCTTTTGTTGGTATATTATCAGCGTTAGAAGCCATTGCTCCTAAAAAATAATTACCTGATTGACCAACTTGTTTGTCAGGAGTTTTTAACTCTTGCCAAAGTTTTTCCGCATCTTGATAATAAACATTTCCATCACATCTATTATTAAATGAATTACGAGTAGCTGGTACACCTCTAATAATGTTCCACAGCATATCTCGCCAGAGTTTTATCCAAAGTTTGTCACTGGATTTATCCCAAATAGGAAGAAATGCACCATGGGGCACCACAACTTTGTATTGATATTCTGTAATTAATTTGATTTTTTCAGTTTTCTTTTTACCAACTAAAATTTTCTTTTCTCCTGTCCTTATTTCATCTTCTTGGTAATTTCTTTTTTTATCTTTTTTGGTTGTCCATCTTATCTCAATTTTAGCTTTATAAGCAAAGTCAAAAAGTGATTTTAGCCCTTCTAAATTTAATTTGATAGTAGCACTATATTCTTTGATTTCTATAAATTCAACTACGGGATTGTCACGCTCGTCAAACCAGGGTTGTTGACGCAACTCTCTTGTCATTAAAACTAACCCAGCTAACCCAGCACGATGTTGAGCAGATGGAAGTTCAGCTAAGTTATATTTTAGTTTTATTTCGGTCATTCCCCAAACCCCATCTTTTCCTTATAAAGATCTTTTCCGTCAAATTTACGATTTGCAATCTTCAAATAGCGAGGTAGCCACTTAGGATAAGGTTCAGGTAAAAAGTGTTTGCTTTTTTTTGGAACTGGCACAATAAATCCATCTATAGCCTTATATTTTTCAATAGTTTGATAAATCACCATAAAAAATAAAGCATTTAAGTATTGATTAAGCTTAATCAACATAATACTTATAGAGATAGCTGCTTTTTTGTTATTACAAATTCTTATCTGTACTTCATCTAAATCCGTATCTAAAATAGCACTGACTGTATAGTTATTGCTTTCTCGGAATTTTTCCGCAATTGCCCAATATCCACTACTAGTAAAAGGACTTGAACCATTCGCAAATCTTTCGTCTGTTGGAGAATGGGCTTCTAATTTCTCAGCTAAATCTCTTTGGCTTACTTCCCTTGTAATTTCTGCTAAAAAATCCTGAGCTTTATCTAATTGCTCTTTTTTGTAAGGTAGAACTTTTTCTGGTTCATAAACTAACACTTGAGCAAGAAACTTATCACCACGAGATAAATGGCGATTAGAGCGTCCAAATCTTTGTACTAATGCAGATATAGGAGCGAGTTCGGTAATTAAAATATCTGCATCTAAATCCAAAGACATTTCGCAGACTTGAGTAGTAGCGGCGATCGCTCTTGTTCGTTTGCCTTTAGAATAAGCAAAAGCATTAACTGTTTCAGTATGACGTTTTTGTCTATCTTGAAGCCGAAAACGACTATGATAGGTTATAACTTCAGTGTTAAGTTCCATACTCAATCGATTTGCTACTTCGCGACAGCTATCTACAGTATTAACTACCCAAAGAATTCTCGTTCCTTGTTTTTCCCCTTGCTGATATGCAGCGATCGCTTTTTGGAAAGCGGTTTCATAATCTGTTAATTCAACAATATAGCGTGGATGATTTTCTGCTTTTTTTAATTCTTCTAATTGAGAACGATCTTCCTCTGTAGGAAATATAGTTAATCCTTTTCCTATTTTTTGCTGCAATCTTTTAGTTAATTCAGTCCGTCTTGTGGTTGGTAAAGTAGCAGTCATACAGAGTACAGGAATGTCAAAATGTTCTAAAAAACTTACTAATTTATCGAACATTCCTCTCGAAAAACTGTGAACTTCATCAATGACTATTACGGAATCAGCTAATACGGGTAATAAACAGATACCACCATAGTTGTGAGTTAAAAAAGATAAAAATTGGTCAACTGTAGCGGAGAAAAAACGTTTACCCCAAAATCCCAAAGAATACAATCTTGCTTCTGTGGTATAGTCTTTTTCTTCTGTAGAGTCCGTCGGATTTTCTCTAATCTGTTGTAGCTCATAAGCAGCAGTACCAGTAAGTAAGCTAGCATCAAATTCGGGTGCCCAGGAGACATAGTCTTTAAATCCTTCAGTAGCTGTTCCACGAGTGGGATAAAGAAAAATAATATGTCCAGCCTGATAACGAGCTAATACTCCCTGCATCCATTTATAGGCAAAAATTGTTTTCCCTGTACCGCAACCACTTAAAAGTAAGAGGCGATCACCTAACTTTTCGGCTTGTTGCTGAAAGGGTTTGAGCTTAAATGTTTTGTTGGACTTCTTGGCAATATCTCGATAACGAGGCTGTAAGATTTTGTCTTCTAATTCTTCTGGAGTAATTGGATTTTGATGAAGAGTTGTATTAATCCATTGTTCGATAGCATCACTACTTTCTACCCTAAAAATTCCAGAAGCAGCAGAATCAGCAACCATCACTCCTGCTTTGACAGCTAAAAGTAAAGATCGCCTATCTTCATCTTCCTCTATATCCAAACAAAAATCTTCACCAGCATCATTCGCATGTTGATAAGCTTGTTGCCAAATAACGTCTTTATCATTCCATTTCAAAGGTAGCTTGGGTAATAAATCGTTGCCAACATTAGCAATTTGACCAATCTTTTCCAGAATATTAGTGATTTCTGGATGATTAGAATAAAGTTCTAGCGTTTGAACTCCAGTAAGACGAGGTCTTCCCCATTTTTCACAACTAGCCTTAAGATGATGAGATAAAACTGCTGCTGTGATGACTTCCAAATCTAGATTTAAGCTATTTTGTTTTAGCCACTCTCTAACATTCGGAAGATGTAAAATTAAAGCACTCAACCACTCATGACGCAGAGTTTGCTTATTTCCCCAATAGTTTGTATCAGCTGAGGTGTAAAACTCTTGATTAGCTTTACCCACATCATGAAATAGAGCAGCGATTCTCAAGTGAATTAAAAAACTTTCTGCATCTTGTACTCGGAAAAACCGACACCAATTTTCTAAAATTCGACCTTTAAAAATTTCTATGGCTGCGTTTTCAGTATCGATTAAATGCTGTTCAAGTGTTAATTCTTTGCCGTATTTACGAGGTTTAGCTAATAATGGTTTCAGCTTCATAGCTACTATCTCCTTGATGACGACGAAGGGAAGGAATATTCGGATAAAACACACCACACCCCAGGCGACGTTTCCCACCAATTCCAACTGCTTGTAACCTAATTGAATCTTCAGACTTTAAATTGGCAACAACTACACTAAAACCAACAATGGTGTAACTTCTCTTTTGTTCTGCCTTATTGATTTTGAGAGTCAGGCGTTTTGGCTCTCCCTTATCATTAGCTGGAATACCCATATTAGCGTTAATTTCTAACGCTTCTAATTGTCTTTGGGCAGCTTCTAAAAAAGATTGGGGTTCGGTATAACCTTTAATGGTTACTAAACGAGCTTGAAGAGTATCTACAGGTTGTAAAGTTTGTAGTTCAGGATTGCCTAATTTAACTGCATAACTACCAATAGTTAAAGTTTGACCTGCAAGAGAATATATTTGAGCGATCGCTTCTACTGGTAGTCGAATTAATAACTTAGAACTTCTAGTCAGAGCAATTTTGCCTTGTTTATCGGGAATACCAGCGATCGTATTTATTGAGAGATTTTTAATCTCATGTATGGCAGGACATTGTTTAGAAAGACTTGCAAGCAGACGATGATTTTGATCTGCATACAAATACTCTCCTCTAACTGGAAACCAGAGATTAACGATATTATTCATGATGGTGATTCAATATCTAATTTTGATGGAATTTATCCTTGCAAACCTCATCAATCTAGCTAAAAGTCTGCAATCTAATTGTTTAGTTATTTCTGAAGAATTAAATCTTAAGTAATCGCCAAAGATTACGAACTTGGTGAAGGGTTACGTAAGAATCTAATTCAAGAAATCCATCAACCCGAAATTTTTTGAGCTCTGAGTTAAAAACTTCTAAAAACTTACAAATTTGCTCATTAGTCAAGGGATTAGAATTCTGCGAAGTACCAAGATAGCCTACCAGCTCATTTCGATAGCTTTTCTGAATGCGATCACTACTAATCGAAAATTCTTTCCGATTTTTCGTTACTTGTAGATTGTTATGTGTCACGATATTAATTAAGATTTTTTTGTTTCTTCAGGGATAAGCCCTGGAGATTTTTTTTATTATAGCGCTGATTACTATATGAATCAATTCATTAACTTATCTCCTCTCTTATATAAACAGCAAATCGCCTTACGGCATCAAAGGAGATAAAAATCTCAAGCAAATTACTATATGAAGCAATTATGCTCAACACCAAAAAAAGTTGCCCCACAACAGATAAAGGAATCTTAGTAGGAAAAACCAGAAAAGGTATCTTAGACGTTACTAATCTACAAGAACTCTCATTCATACAGCCACTCCTGACATAAATAATTATTTCTCATCGCTTCAATTTCTCTTTGAACCATTGCCACCAATTCTGGAGGATTTTTGACAATGGCACCTTTCCCATAGCCCAAAACCCAGCGCTTGAGATCGTTTAGCCCACTAACATATATCTGCAAAGTTAACGAACCGTCTTCATGTTCGATTAAATCTTGGGAAGGATGCCAGCGTCTTTCGCCAATAAAAGGAGCAGTAGCAGCATCAAACCAGATTTCTACCGATTGAGTAACGCCACCTACTTCATGCTGAAAAATCACTGCTAGATGACCCTTGGCATCAAAACCAGGGTCGATAGTAAACTTTTCATCTAATACTTCCAGAGTCCGAATCCGATCAATCCGAAACCAGCACACCTCCTATTGTTATCGGAATATTAGGAGATCCGATAGTAATCGAGTAGAAAACAATGTTAATTAGTAAGAATCTTTCGTCAGCGTTAAAGCAAATTGAGATTCACATTTGAGACGCGTTCTGCAAGAACAGTGTCGAAATGTGAAAGCCGCCAGGCGGTCTCAAGTTGCTATCCTACTAGTCAACTCATTATTACATTTCTAATTGTCGTTGTTTTTTAGACGTTTTTTTAGACAATGAATTTTTCTTTCTGGCTTCTAATTCCATTATTCTTTGAAATTCATGCCGCCAAGTTTGTTGCCAACTACTGACATCTTTTTCGACAACTAAGTTGGGTATATTATCTGAAAATATTTGTTGATCGTTACTACTAACAACTACAGTATTAAATTGGGTTAAATCTAGTTCTTTTATTTGTTCAGGGGAATCACAACTCACATACCAACAGGGACAATCACTTTTGCAGATGACCTGATTTACTAAGTAAGCCGATACAGCTTCTACAGCAGAGGAAGTTACAATCCGAAATTCAATACAGTTTTCGGTTGTCAAGCTCACCCGAAGGAAGAAGGTCAATATCTCATCCGTTTTGACCCACAAGTGGCCAATCTTCTCTGTATTTCGGATAAAGAAGAAAATCTTTACCTCTTGCGCTTGCGAAAGCTGCCAGAAAAGCATGCATTGGTTTTCGAAAAAAATCGAGCAGCCTTCTCAAATCATGAAAGTTTGAAGAATTTCCTAAAGCAAAAAGGATATACATTTGCCTCGGATACAGACACTGAGGTAGTTTGTCATCTGATCAAATACATCCAGTCTCTTTATATCC
>JBCCYD010000063.1:0-19538 GCA_039190385.1 Cyanobacteria bacterium P01_F01_bin.143
ATTCGTGCATTGACATAAAACTAGCGTTCTATAATACCTTTGTTTATTCTAGTTCTGCACTGACGTGCCAAGAATTAGGGAGGTAAATCGAGCAAGTTTTTTGCTCTAAAAGGGAAAGGGGATAGAACGAAGTTTTATGGTATTTAGCTGTTGCAGTGGCACAAGATAGTTTGTCAGTACCTTAGCTCAACCCCCCTCATTTGGCTCATATTGACTTCTAAGAGAAATTTATAGCTCTACCTATAGTTTGCTATTAACAGTCAATAAATTCAGCTCTAAAAGGATTTTAGAGGCTTTCTCTTCAGCGGTGCTCAAGATGCCCTTGTTCGACGTTTGCGATTGACGGAGCGTTCTAGCAGTAGGGAACTACCTTTTGCTTTAAGCATTTCAAATGTTGTTTTATCTTGAAGTAAGTGGGCGACTTCTAGCATTCCTCCTAAAAGAGCACCCTTATCTACTTCTGTAAGACCTGCTATCTCTGCGAGACCGCCAATTTCAATGAGGGTTCTAGTTCTTTGCTTACGTTCCCTTTCTTTGAGTCGCGCTTTTTCTCGCGCTAAGCGATCGCTCAGTTGGCGTCTCTTTTGCTCCAGGGAGTGCAGTTTTTGGCGAATTTTTTCAGCCTCGTTGTCCATTACCACCTCAAAAATAAAATACTATTTCTTAAAATCTCGAAACTGTTATGCTGTTTTTGTTTAATCGCTTGCACGACTAAGTGATTAAACGTTCGAGCATTTACAGGATTAAATATTTAAGCGTTTAAACGTCTAGTCAACTAAACGCCTACCACTAGTAGTTCTCTCACAAAGCGCAAGCATCGGTGAGAGCGCGATTACACTTTACGCAACCACTTTCAGCGGTTTCGATATTCCTGAACGGAACATCGGTAAAGGTATCGCGCAGGGGGAAACCCCCTTGACCCCCAAAAAATTTGAGTAATTGAAATGGGTATACCGCACTTTTCATATAAGTATGGGTCTCGTGAATCGGGAAGCTCCGCAGCGTCTCATTTTAATTACATCTGTAGGTTGGATGGTTATGAAAAAAAGGATCTCGTGAAAGTAATTCACTGTAATTATCCAGGCTTTGCAGCAAGTAACCCTCGTGATTTTTGGCAAGCTACAGACCTCTATGAGAGAGCGAATGCTCGGCTTTATAGAGAGTTTGAGATAGCACTGCCGAGAGAATTATCTAGAGAAAACCAACTAGAATTAATTTCTCAATGGGCAGATTCTCAAATCGGCAAGTCTCATCCCTACACTGTTGCCATACATGAGCCTACAGCTTTAGACGGCTCTCCTAACTGTCATGCTCATGTGATGTTCTGTGAGAGAACACTTGATGGAATTGAGCGCGCTCCAAAATTGTTCTTTAAAAGAGCTAATTCAAAGAATCCTGAGTTGGGAGGAGCTAAGAAGGAGCAGACTTGGAAACGGAAGCAGAAATTGATTGACCTGAGAGAATCTTGGGAGAAAGCGCATAATCTAGCACTAGAGAGGGTAGGGATAGCGTCAGGGAAAATCTCAATGAAGTCTCTAATAGAGCAGGGCATAGATAGAATGCCTGAGCCGAAGCTAGGAGCTAGGCAAACTGCCATGCTCAAACAGGGTAGAGAAAATGAGAATACTCGATTGGTTCAAGCCCTGCGAGAAGTTCGCCAGCTTGAAATTTCTTTGAAGGAAATTCACCAAGAGATTAACCAGACTATCTACGATCTAGCCCAAGAAACCGTCAGTAATAGCCCTCTAAACATTCCTGCTCATGAGATTAAAACACAAGTGCGCGAGCATAAAATGGAACTTTACGCTCGGTTAAGGGAAGTTGAGCGAGATCGCTATAGTTTGGGCTTACTTCACACCGCTCAAGGTAGCGTTTACTCAAAGTCAACCGATACAAGTATTCAGCAGAGGCGTATTGAAGCAGATAAGCAGTACGAACAACTAAACAAAGATATTCTCAAGGCTAAGAAATTCGAGAAGAATTTAGCTTTGCTTGGCTCGATGAAAATTGCCGTGAAGAAAGGAAAACCTTTATCAAAAGCAGAATCACTGTGGGATTTTAAAGGTTTTAGGCAAAAGGTAAAAGAAGCACAAGCGCGGATTTGGAAGAGAAATCAAAATATTAATCAAATTCAGCTTATTCGAGAAGTTCCACCCCCATAGGTTTAAGGTTAAACGAAATGTCTTTGTCGATCTATTTCAGTAAAGATTTGGTCTAGTTCATCGTTATCACGCCAAGTACCAAAGGCTTTTTGTAGCTGTTGCCATTGCACTTCTTTTTTAATTACTTGGGATGTTTTAGGCAGTTGAGCAGCAATCCATTCTTCAGGAGTAACACCAGATGATTCCGCAGCAGCGAGTAAATCCTTGTATAGCTTTTCGTTTAAGGAAATTTGGCGTTCGCTCATAAATTTACTGTTCTTAATAGCCTAATAATCTAATTGTGACACTAATTTATTTGCTATCAAGGTTTTTCTTGATTTGAGAAACTCTTTCTACAGGTTGTATCGACTTATTTACTTTCCATAATAAGCTCAAGTATCAGAATTATTGAGTCTCTTCTATTGTGTTTTATCAAGTCAAAAAGACCATACATTTATCTTTAGTAGCAATAGCTCTAGCCATCACAGTAACTTTGTTATGGCATTTTTGGGTAACACCCATAGTTTTATCGGGAAGTTTCATTAGTCGATTAGCTGGTGTGACCTGTCTTTTTACAGGACTAACATTCTTTTTGAAGTCTCATTTTGCTCAATCCGAGCGCATCACTAAAGGAACAACATTAGTTACGCCTGGGAAATTTAATAGACTGATCAAAGGGGATGGTGTTGGAATTCCCTTTATTGCTAATTCTTGGTTTTGGTGGACAAAAAATAGTTCATCGCTATTGAAAATTCGCTCTAGTGATGAACAACAGCATTTACTTATTAGTGGCGATACAGGAACTGGTAAGAGTGCACTACAGCATTCTCTGATGCTTCAAGTCAGAGAGCGCGGTGAATCTGCGATAATTTATGACCCTTCAGTTGAGTTCTGGAAATATCATGGCGAAGAAGAAGATATAATTCTGCATCCCTATCATCGAGATTGCCCTTGCTGGAATATAACTCAGGAAATCTCCAGCCCCCTTGATGCTGCTGCTTTAGCGAAGAGTTTTATTCCCGATAAAGTAGAAGGAAGGGTAGAGTTCTGGGATATCGCACCAAGGAAATTGTTAGCTTTTCTCTTCTGGAGATTAAAGAAAGAGAATTTAGGTATTACCGATTTAGTTAAATGGCTATCTGATGGGGAGCTAATTAACGATATGGTTGAGGGAACAGAACTAGAATCACTGATAGATCGGAATGCTCACGGACAAAGAGCTGGCGTACTAGCTAGTCTCAATTTAATTGCTGATTCCTTAAAACTACTACCCCCTAATGACCAGAACAGACCTTTATTTTCGTTTTCCGAATGGGTCTGTTTAAAAAAAGGCTGGATTTTTATCGCAACTCGCGGAGCAGGAGAGCGAGAAGGACTTAGACCCGTCATAAGTGCCATGCTTGATGTTGCGTCCTCAAAACTCATGAATAATAAAAGCAATTCTTCAACATGGCTCTTTCTTGATGAGCTTCCTTCTTTACAAAAACTGCCATCTCTCAAAACTGGTCTCCATGAAGGCAGGAAATATAATTGTAGATATGTATTAGGCTTCCAGGGGCGTTCTCAATTAGAAAGTTTATACGGTAGAGATGCTGAGGCTTTAATGTCTGCTCCTAGTACAAGAGTATTTTTGAGAAGTAATGAATTTGCTGCTGCGGAATGGGCAGCTAGAAACATTGGTAAACCAGAAATACACAGAGAAGCCGAATCTTATTCTTCCACTTTGCTCAGTCAAGGGAGAGATTCTATTTCGACCAGAACCGAGGTACGTTCTGATTATTTAGTGCTACCTAATGAGATTCAGAATTTACAGAAACTCTCTGGATACCTGCGGTATGACCGCTATGCGACGTTCTTTCGCTTTCCTTACCCTAAGCTGTCTCGTAGGAATGAGTTTTGAGGGAGCAGGAGCAAGCAAATTTAATCGTAATGGATTACGATTTTTCTCATTCTCATTTCCCAAAATAAAAACCCCGTAGGAGTCGGGGTTGTAGTTAATTTTTCTTGTTAGAGCTTGAATTTCAAACTTCCTTCTAAGAGTCTATTGATTGCTCATTCTCTTGGTTGTCTACTTCTACGGCTTCAATTTGCTTCTGTTGTTGTTGAGATATTTGTTTCATCGGGCGCAGGCTTTTTCGCTGCTGTTCGAGTGCAATATCTTGAGCAGCTTTGATCTCTGCCTCCACATGTTTATAAGAGTTGTTCATCATCGTGGGTAAGTTAAGCATACAGCGCACCACATGGGCGTTTATTTGCTCTTGGAGAAGATTCTCTACAATATCTCCGACCAGACTGCTATCAATAGACGGTTGAGGGGGTACTGAACCGTAAGAAGCAGAATTGTTACTCTCTGAGTTAGATTCTGCCTGAGCAGAACCACCAAGTAACTTTTGGCGATGAAGCTCTTGTTTTCGCTTTTCTATCTCAACTTTGATATCAGCGTAGGTTGCGTTTTGCTCTTGTCTGATAATGTGAACTTCTTTAATCCAGAGCAGTTCTTCTTCTGAGTAAGATTCTTTTGTTTGGTAGCCAGCAGCGTCAATAATTTTACAAATTGTACGTTTGTCTTTAACAGGTGGTGGGGGTAAGAGATTTTTTATCTCTTCAAAAGAATAAGTTTTACTGTTCATGGTTATTTTCTGGGGTATCGATGGTGGTGGTTTTTGATTCTGAATCGCTATTGTCAAAGCAAGAAAGAAAAGAATCTAAATTACACTCTCTTTCTTCATCAGAGATAACAATATGGGTGTCTTTATTAGCAAAGGCTTGAGTGACTTGCTTGGCCGTGAATCCTTGATCAAAAAGGAATCTTGCCCAAAGAAACGCTGCTACTTCTCGCTCGCTATAGGTTGTTTTACTAGTACTAATTCCGATAGCTTTAAGTGTGTAAATAGTGGTGCTTCTAGCTATGTTTCCCGCAAGTTCTCCTATTCTCCTTTTGCTAGATGATTCTAGGTTTGAGTAATCCATAGGTCATAAAGAGAGAAAAAAATTATCGTTGTAATATACGCTGAGTGAGGATATCTATCGTTTGCTGCATTGATTTCCATACGGTGTCGGCAAGTTGTCTATCCATCTCTGTAGTACATGCGCTCATATATTCCTGATAAGCGCGATCGTTATTGAGTTCTGTTGATAAATCAGCGAGTCCTCTAACTGCCAAATAACGCTCTTGCTCTTTAATGGGTTGGTTATAAGCTCCGGTCGGTAGCAGTTGGTTTTGTTGATTAGCTCTTCCAAAGAGTTTGGCGAGCAACCCTGCGCCTTTATTTGCTTTGGGAATTAGCAGATCCACCGTGCGAGCATCGAGCCGATTAGAACTAATACCGTTAAAATTATTCGGGGTACGCATAATGAAGTAAATACCATCATTAGGGTCTGCTAGAGGCAAATCATATAAATCTCCTGTTTGATAGGGAGTATTGACGGTATGACTTTGGGAGATATTAATGCCGTTTGCTGAGTAGCTGATATTAGGTAGAGTAATTAATCTTTTTCCTAAAGAAGAGATCGCATATTCGGCAGAGGCAGGACTAGCAGGATGTAAGAAAATCTTAATTGCTAAGTTTCCTTCAATCGCTCGCGCTAGAGGAGGAGTATAGTAATATTCGACATTGCTATAGTCTTGCCAGGAAATAATTGCTCTTACTCCTTTTGAGGGATTAAATTGAAGCATCTTTTCTAGGCTTGGTAGACGACCCCAAAATGGCAGCTCATCGATTACGAGAGAAATATATTTGCCGTAATCTTCTGGTAGCCCTCCAATTTCTTCTGTTAATGTTTGAAACATAAAATGAATCATCGGGCGCAAAGCAGCGTCAGTATGAGGGGTTGATGAGATAACAGTGCAACTATCTTTGTCATCAGGAATAAATTCTCTAGCAGAAAGCCACCTACTTTTAGGAGTTCTGCGTTGGAGTTCAGCAGCAGGACGCAGATTTTGGATTGTGCTACTAAATTCTGCTAAAACTCCATATTTGACGTTCTCACTGCCTTCATTGGGAAAATAGCGAGCGACAAAGGCTTTTCCTTCAGGGGTGGTTTCTACAAGTTTGTAGAATTCGTTAAGCGATAAAAGTACCGTGTCATAGATATCGTGAAGTCCCCAAAATTCGCCATACTTACGTACTAAGGCTTGAATGACGGCAACAATTAAGCCTTGTCCCATGAGTGCCCAAAAAACTTGATTACTGTCTTTGGGAGTGGGAAGGAGGGTTTTGGCAAAGTTCATGATTCGAGTCGGATCTTTACCGACTAAAGCTGCTATGTTCATACAGTAAGAATTTGGATCGTCAAATTTAATAACTCTGTGTTCGATGCGGTTTTTAGCGGCTTGTGGCTTTGTCCAGCGAAGATAATCACCTTTACTATCGAGAATGAGAATATTCTTCGAGCGATAAATACCTTGGGTTTTGGCTTCAAAAACACTTCTAACGTAAATATTCATTAAAAGAGATTTACCGCTTCGGGTAATGCCTTGAATGCCGATGTTAACGGGTAATCTATCAATTGGTGCGGTTTTCCCGCCGATGATTAGGTTGGGAATTCCAGAGGCAGAAGGATAGAGTTCAGTACGCTCCTGGCGTTCTCTCTCTGTTTGCTTTTGATGAAAGTCATAGTAACTATCTAAATTCTTGAGAGACTCAATTTGACGCTCTAAATCTCCAAAATCGGGATTAAAATCGTTATGTCTTGGGGTCACAATTTATTCTCCACATATATAGTTAAGTAGGTGTGAGGGGAGGAAAGAGTGAGGTAATTTACTTTTTTCTTGTTGTTACCTAGCGAAGTAGACGTATGATTTTGCTGATGAGAGATTTGGGATTATCGCGTCGGCGACGTTGTTGATCTCGCAGATAAACTTGCTCTCTGCGCTCTTGGGCTTCTAGGCGGTTTTGATATTCTTGTTGTTTATGTGCCAGAGCTTGTTGTTGGATTCGGATATTATTCTCTTTAGTTTCTGCTAGAGCGTGATTTCGGTAGTGAGCCTGAATATCTTTTTCTATTTGAAATATGCCTTTTCCTAGAAATTGTTCGTTGTCCTTAATTGTAAGGTTGATTTGATGGATAACATAGGTAACTACGCCATAGAAGATACCGAAGCCAAAACTTCCTGATAGAAACGCTGTAACACAGAAGCAAAGACAAGAGATTTTTGTTGCTAATAGAAGCCACAATTTAAACAGAGCTTCTAGCCAAAAAAACAGTTTTGTTCTAGATATAGCCGAGTTCATGTTCTGAACTCCTACTTTATTAAAATAGGGAGCTATATTGGCTTTAATCGATATGACGTAGCTAGAAATTCTGCTGATTGCTTTAAATAAGGGGTTTAGACTAAAGAGATAGCCTAGAAACATCAGGATAAAATATCCCATTAAAACGATTGAACCTCCTTCTGTGTTGCCTAGATAACTCAAGGACTCTTCAGGCAATAGTCCAAATGCCAGTAGCAAACCACCAAGAAGATGAGGGTAAAGGGAAGTGAGGATGAAAAATCCGCAAGTAAACGCTGCAAATGTCAAGAGTGAAAACATATTAATGAACCTATTAAGTAGAGAACTAAAAAAAGGTGAACGAGATTTCGTTCACCTGGACATCCAAACTAATTAGCTGTTAGTTGGAGGGGTATAGTTAAGACAGGAATTAGCAGGGTTAAATCCGAATTCAAAGGCAGCGCGTTTGTTGGCTGCTAAATTAGAATCGCCTCCAGAATGTCTTTCTAGTCCTAAGTTCATGAATCGGCTTAAGTCATTAGCAATGGTCGCATCCACTGTGGAAAGATCCCCTGAAGGGGCATAGACCTTACCTAGTATTTCACCTGCAAAACAGTCATGCAGAAGGCTTTGTTGGTAGTAATTTTCGAAGCCCAAATCTAAGGTAGAGGTGGCGTGTTGTCCGATTAAACGAGCGATCATGTAGGCAGAGAGGATGTTAGTGTCTGTAACGGCTTGAGTGACGTAGTGATCGTCATATTCTTGGTTATTCAATCTGCTTAAAATCAGAAAAATCTCTGGGGGATTGGGACAGTAGCCTGTAATGGTAATAGCTATTTCTCCATTCCCGCATTTAGGAGTGCGATCTTTTCCGCGAGGACTAGGAAACAGGAAATCAATTTTAGGTGACCCTAGACGATTATAAGAACTTAAACTACCATTGTAGCTTAGGAGGTTGGTAAAGCGCGTTACCATTGTGTTGAAAGCCTTTTTGGTTGGTTTAATACCCCCTAGTTGTGCATCTCCTGCTAGGACTGGCGGGGTTAGTTTAAGTAGAAAATAGAGAGTAGCACTCACAAAAATAGCGAGGCTATTTTTGTGTTTTTTGGCACGACGAACTGATTCGCCCTCGGATATATCCGAAGCAAAAATTGGGTTTTTCATAATTATTGGTAGTGTGAAATAGTTGTTTTGATTAGGTGCGAGATAGTCCACACCTATAGATAGAAAGAAAGGAGGTTATTTCCCTTTTAGACTAGAAAAAGATTAGAAAAGATATATCATGGTGATTAATACCTCAAAAAGAAGGTGAACGAATAGGAAAGTGATGCACATACATCTATCACGCCGTGCAAAAGCAGTAATTGATGTATGTGCAAAAGCAGCTTTCCTAGTGATGTGCAGTGGCGGGAAAAGTAAAAAACTCAAAAGAGTCAACCTGAACAAAATACTCTTGGGGAGTGATTTATTTTTCCTTGCTGCCTCTGACACCATTTCAGTGTCGCAATCATCCCACACCACATTTCCCAAATGCAACAACAAATTTCAGCAATTTCAAAGCGTTGTAAGTATTGATTTAGTGGGAATAATTTGGATTTGGGAACAAAGATGGATTTGGGAACACCTTTTCCTAAATCCATTTTTGTTAGTTGTGTTAGTCAAGAGTATGATGAAAATTTATTTGGTTCAGCAAAGAAATTTTGCTTTTCTAGTAAATAAAAACCGTACCTTTTAGAAAAAATGGCGATAGAGAGTAATTAAAACCTTCAGTCACCATCTTACAAAAAAGATTACAGCAAAATTACTACTTCTAGATCATTACCGTAATGAGCCATATTCCCTCATTCGACCAATATCTTTAGTAAACAAGTTATGCAATTCGCCAGATGCTTGTTTCCAGCTAGATACGACGATAAAAACATCTCCATTAGCTTTAGGAACATCAGGAGCGACACCAAGCATACTGCTATAGGTAAAATTGCCAGATAAAATATCACCATACGTTACCAAACAAAAGACCCCTGTTATCCATTTCCGATTTGGAGATATTTGATTAGAAACATCTAACAATGGCTGGCGCAGATCCCGAATAACGGAAAAGCCATCTTTTATATTTAGACTTCCCACACGACAGAATACGTTACAACGAGCAAGTTGCAAGAACTCATCAAATAAAGGTGTATCATTTAACACTTTCTCTCGAAATGGAATTAATCGAGACCAAGCATATCTGACAACATCAGATTCATAACAATGGTAAATTGCATCACTCTTATGTAACTTACTCGTATAGTAAGAGACTGGCTGAGAAATCAAACTAAGTGTTAACAAAGGAATATCCTTTTGTTCTGGCTTTGAAATATAATTTATTTTATGAAAAATACTCATTTGTAGCTAATTAACCAAACGATAGTTCCCACAAAAGTTCCATCACTTAACTAGCCTGGGAACTATCGCAACTATATAAACCTATTTATCTTCTAATACTACCTATCACCAGTAGCTGCCTACCATATCAGTTTCGTTATTTTTAGACAATTACAATCAAGCAGAATATAAAATCAGTCAAATGATATTCTAGCTTTAAATTGATTTCTCTAATTCATTACCAAAATCAATTTAAACTTTAGGGATAATGGGAAAAAAGAAACTCAATACGGGGGAAAAGGGGTATGCAAGGAGCAGATATATATTCTCTTTTTTTTGTGACTGTTATTTCGCAAAGAGTTCAGTGCCTCAACCCCTTGAAACAGCTGTTCCAAAAAAACCTGATTTCAAAGAAAATAATTACAGCTTTTTAGTATCTTTCACCTACCAAGAACTAATAGAGAAGCTCAAGTTATACCAAGATGATATCAAGATATTTCCTGGTAAATATAAAAAGGAAGATATTACGTTAGATGATCGCTATAGAGATATAAAGACATCTTTAGATGCGTTAGAAGAATATGGCATTATTGAAAAAAAAGACACAACAATCCTTCCGAATCAAGATCATACATTTTGTTACTTTGTTAGACCTATCAAAGATGAAAAAGAAACAAATTTAGCTGATTTCGACAAAGAAACAAATCTAGCTAAGTTCGACAACGAATGGATTAAACGTAATCCTCCTATGAAGACTGTTAGAGATTCTTCAAATACAGAACAAGCCAGCACACCAAACCAGCGGATAGAATTTAACATTCCAAATAGCTCAAATATTTTTGCTTCACGACGAAAGACACCTCTCGCCAAAATAAAAAACGAACTTGAGGAATGTCAATTCCTTGTAATCACAGGAGTAAAAGGGTTTGGAAAGACAGAAATTGCTGTTCAATATTATTGCAAATATAGAGACCTTTACCCAGGGGGAATCTTCTGGATTGACGCACAAACTAATTTGAGTTCGAAGTTCAAATTATTTATCAGAAAACTAACAGAAAATAACCAAGAATACCAAGATTCCGATTTTCAAATAAACGAATGCTGGAATCATTGGAGACAATTAAATAAGGGTAGAAAGTTAATTATTGTAGATGATGTTTTAGATTTTAATGGCATACGTAATTATCTTCCAAATTTAGAAATCTATAAAGAGTTTCATGTAATACTAACAAGTCACCAAAAACTCTTTGTAGGGAAAAAAATACTCGAACTTATTCCACTTGAGTGGGAGGAATCTATATATATAATATACGAGCATTTTCAACGTGCTGACATTGATACCAGCCGATTAGATAATGCAAGCAAAGAAGAGAAACAAGAACTTTGCGAATTATTGATGAATTGTCCACTCACAATCCACATGGTAGCAATTTATTTGATCAGACATGAGCATTTAAGTTTACAGGATTTGACGAGTCGATTTCGTGAACGGGGTATTAAGCATGTATCACTTTCTATTGATAAAAGCTCTTCCTCAATAAGATATCAACATGAAACTTTAGAAATTGCCTTGACATTCATCTATGACTTACTGACAGAAGATGCTCAACGCTTAGGCTGTTTACTTGGTATGTTATCATACAGCCCCATCAATCTAGACTTTTTCCGTAATATCAAAATTGATTTAACCATAGACGAAGAAAGGCTCGAAGAAATCCTCGCAGAGCTTATAGAAAATCACTTTTTACCAAAAAGAGACGATAATGGTACGTATAGAAACTTTGAACTCATCCACAGTTTTTTCAGAGAAAAGCTTAATGAGAGAATTGAAAACAACGACACTTTGATAAAGGAGAATGTCCAAATGCTTGTGAACGATGTTGTGGAGATATCAAAACGCATTGTTCTTGAATATGAATCTAGCGAGCGTAGATATTTTGACTCAGAACAATTTCGCTTTTATATAGAACATATAGCTGAGATTGGAATAAATAATCTCGGACAAGTAAGCCCAGACGATGTAATCTATCCACTGATTAGTTATCTTATTGTTTATAACAATGAATTATTATCCAGAACATCGAGAAAAGATGATAATAATCAACAGCGACCTGCACCTATAAAATTATTTAGTTCATTGATTCAACGTCTTTGCGAGATCGATGAACCTACGAACATAATTTGTGAATGTTTTGACAGATTATTTATCTTCTATGACTTTCAGCAATATCTCTACGATACTGAATCTCTTCAGGTATTAGTTAACAAATTTGAGCAATTGAGCGACAAAGTAAATTCATGGGATGGTCATCCTAAAGCTGAGGCTACTTTTTTCAAATTGTTAGGGCATGGACTATATGCTTATTCCGAGTTCGAGAATCAAAAAAAAGCTGTACGCTTTTTGGTCAGAGTTGCTGATATTGCAGAAATAGAGAAAGAGAAGCAAGGTATATCAAATGACGAAAAAATAGTATGGAACTTATTTCTTTTAGCAATGTTAGATCACGCATCTCACACAATGTTCAAAGCTAATAATGATATTGATACAAATTCTATTGTTTTTGACACTTCTTCAAAAATGATTGATCGCCTCAATTACTTATATGGAAGTGTTGAGCTAACGTTTCCTTTAAGTCAATTACCTTCTGCTCGCGCTACTCCTTATATTCTTCGTGCTGCTCATTATCAAGGTCATTTCGGAAATCAATGTTTAATCAAGCTATACTCTGATATTAATAGATATCTCTGCGATAGTAATAATATTAATCAAGATAAATCCGCGAGGAATAAGAGAGAAATTGAACATTTATATCTTGATGGCATTGAATATTATTTATCTTCTGTACATCTTAGGGTTATTAACTTGTACATGGCATTTCCTGGAATTAGATTTCTATCGCTAGAGAAAGATTTTCCTAAGAGCCTCAGAGAAGTTGATAGTTATAATGAGTGGATTATTCATGTTATAAACGATAATCATCGCTTCAAGTACGAGCATTTTACAAACATATCGCAAGCCATAGGTGATATTGGTCAACAATATCGTGGAATTGCAACTGTTATGCTCTGGTACTGTATGTTTAAAGTCAAATGTGGCGATTCGGATGTAAATCGTATTTTAGATCAAGCTCAACATTCACTCAGGCGCAGTCGTAGTTTATGGAAACTCGCGCAAAAGACCCTTTATGGAGATGTTTTAATCAAATACTATCTAAAAATAGTGAGTACTAAACAAATATATGTATTGCTCATATCATATCTAAAAAACGGCTTTTTACCTAAATTAAATGAGATACTACGAAAGACAAAAAGCGAATTTGACGATATTGAACGTAAATACAAGATATCTGACTCTCATATAAAAAGGGATAATATAGAAAAAATATGTTTATTTTACGATCTTTTGTCTATGGATTTTATTTCATGACTCAGATGAGACGTTTTATTATTAGAAAATGCGTTTTTGTAAATTATTCCATATTTTAAAAATTACATTTACTGTAAGCTCTTTCTACCTACTACGCCCCATAACTCGACGTACTTTTTCAATTCGCTCTTTATTACGTTCTTTTTTAGCAATGGTTTTAAGCCTTTTATCCGTAGCTTCTTGTTCTCTTTTTTTAGTTGCTTTCTCCCATTCTTCCTTAAGAAGAACATTCGCCATGTGCTGGCTGATTTTACCTTCTTTCAGTGCCATTTTAATGGCGTAAAACTGAGATTGCCGAACTTCCCCCATAGCGATTAGTTGGTTTTTCTGTTTTGTAGAGATGAGATGAAAGGCGTGATATAGCTCTAGTTTAAAGCGATTACCTTCTAGGGGTGAGTGCCTCTTACAAGCTAAATACTGAATGCGATTGATGCGTCCTGTCAGATAAAGCCCTAAAGCCCTTCTCTCAAACAATTTAGAGCGTTTTTCTGCTTTGTTGTAATACTTCTCTTTGACATTCTTTCGATTCTGCTGCTGCCAGTTAATCAGGGTTCTAATAGCATGGGCAGTTTTTTCAGTAATAGTCAGACAGCTTTCAGGTAGCCTATAGGCTTCAGAGCGTAATCTATATCGCTCGGTAGTGCCGTATTTTTTGTTGCCAGCTTCTCTAGCGGTAGTGTAGTGGGAGATAAATTTCTGGGCGTATTCTTGAGCTTTTTCGGACGAGAGCTTTGTGCCTCCAGCACTTAAACTTGCTGTCATTATTTGATGAAAAGTTACATCGTCTTTTTGTCGCAGAATTCTTGTAATTGCTGCATAATGCTTGATTTCGTTTACTTCTTTTTGCTTTGCTTCTAGGTGTTCTTTTAAGTTAATGACTTGGGATTTTTTGTAGAGGACAGGGCATATCTTTGATAGTTTAAATCCGTGTTTTTTTCCTTCAACTTCCCAATTCTCTTGAAGCTTGGCTATATCGTCTTTGCCTTTAACTTTCTCTTTTGTCTTTCTTGTTTGCAGAACTACTTTTTGAACCTCTTTCCCTGACATTTCAGGAGTGATATTTTCTTCAATCTGCTGGCTTCTTTTTGATAAAGCTCTACAAAGGCTTACTGGCACGCCTTTAATCCCGAATGATTTGCCTTTCTCTTCTTTAAAGGGAATATCGAAGGTTTTTAGTTTGAGAATGCCTGTTTCAAGCTCATGACGTAGGGTATTGAGATATATTTGTCCTACTGTGTAGCGCATTTTAAAGAATTCTCTGGTGTCGAGAGAGCCTTTGATATCGGGATCATTTAAACTAGTAGCACCACTCATGAGAAGTAGATGGCGGTGGCTTTGAGGATCTTTCTCACGGCTTAGATGATGCTGGAATACGGCAAATGTAGGGGCTGCTTTGTGGTAGGTATAAACTTCTTTTTTATTTTCGTCGTAGGTTTTTTTGCGAATCTGACAGAAGTTACTTATATATTCAATTGCTGCTTGTTGGGCTAAATTTCTGCATCGTTCGACCTCATTACTGACTTCTCCGTTATTAGCTAAGTGGTCAAGGACACTCAGAGCTTTTGGATCTGACAAACAAAAATCAAAGGCTGAGAGCTTTTTATAGGCTTTTTTCTTCCCAGTTAACTTATCTTTATAGATTCGCTCGGTATTGCCACCACGCTTTAGCTGCTCCATCCCGTCTGGGCTTTTGCCATCGAGGAGATTTTCTAAGCGATAGTCTTTGTGATCTATAAATTGATTTTCAATTCCAAAATGCTTCGCACCGCTACCAGCATAAAAACCTTTCTCTCCTAGTTCTTCGTTGTAGTAGTGATTTAGATAATAGCGACCACGTTTACCACTTATTTTAGCAACAGAGCAGACCATTTCTTTAAAAGATGAGGGGATTTTTCGTGCATGAGGGAAGAACAATACTACAGCAATCAATACACAATTAATGAAGGGTGTTTTTCTTATTTTACCTCACCAAATTTTATTTGGTGAATATGTGTGATTTTTTCGATGCTTTGCCGTAGCAAAACTAGCGAAAAAATCGGCAAGGGTACGTTTTACCCTTGTAGAGCGTGTTTTTGTAATATGAACGCGCCCTCATGCCTGTAGCACTACAGGTATGAGGAATAGCGCGATAAAAACTTTTTTCCATAGGAAAAACCAAAGAAAGCCACTTTTAAATGTGGCGTATAGTAGGGGTTTTTACTGTGGGAAAATATCGAATTGTTCATGGTTTTTGAATAGCTAAAAGCTGTTTAAAAACTGTGAGCAATTCGATTCAACGATAAGAGAAAGGAGAGGAAAAAAGAATGGAAAAGTTAACAATGGAAGAGTTAAAGAATGAATTACGAGGTTTTAGGGGGACATCAGCATATTATCGACCGCAACCCTTACTGCTTCCACATTTACTTCTAACAGATGGAACAAAGTATCTAGCAGAAAAAGCCAAATGCTACTGGCTGATGAACTTAATTGCTGAGCTGCAACTAAATCCAAAAATTAAAAACCATCCAGAGCTTAGAAAAATTCAATTCTGGAGGCTTCATGTATATGAGAAGCGCGACGCACATCTCATAGTTGAATGGGATACAGACAAGGAGGTTTATAGACATCACATAAAACACACTGATTTTCCTGTTGGTACATTTACCCTCTATGCACAAGCGATAAACCTTGAATATATCGGTAAAACTGGCAAAGGGTGGGTGTGTCATTTGCCCTCAGAATATTAATAAGGAGAGAGAAAATGATTGATCGTTTTGAGTTTGAAGAAGAAGAAGAAAAGAGAAGATTCTTGATTGAAAAATTACTGTACTTAATAGATGTATATCCAGAAAGATTTATGGTGTTATCTATGGCGTTAACAGTTTTCTTTTTTGCAATAGATACCGCTATTCGCTTTTTTTGTCACTTGTCATTAATTGATTGCCAATGTACGTTAATGAGTAGTTAAACACCCGAAGGGTGTACATGTGTAAAACGTTTTACCGAATTACTTTCGGCGATTGCTTTTTCCTTTCCGAATTACTTCTTTTTCCATCAGCTTCATAAATGTATCGCCTGAAAGACCCGATAAACGCCAAAATTTTACTAACTTCTTAGCATTGAGTTTAAACTTTGAGCGTTCAAAAACAATATAGTTTTGTACGTTTTGAATTCCCATTCTTCTTGCTACTTCGCAACAAGACAGGCAATTGTCTTCACGAATTTTTCTAATGAAGTCCATACTTCTCTTCTCCTCTTATTGTTAGCTCAGTACCTTGTTATTCCAGAATGGAAAACGTAAGTTTTGAGCAGTTGTTAATGAGGAAGTAGAATAGCAGTTTTACAGAGTGATTAATATCTTTTCTAGGCATGAATATGGGAAAACCCCCATGTGTTAGATGGAGGTTTTTTAAGATTAACTATCAAGAAGATAACAACCTAAATAATATTTACTTTTATCTTTACTCCTTCAAGGATACGGGTTTGAAATCTATTGATAGCCCTACTGACTGAAGTACAGATGTTAGGGTATCTAGAGTCGGGTTTCCGTTGCCCCCAAGGAGTCGTTGGAGATGTTGCCGTGAAATATTGGATTCTTCGGCTATTGACTGCTTTGACCCTTTTGCTTCAACCACATTTTTCAACGCTAGTAAAAACGCTTCCATATCGCCGTCAGCGAGCGTTTCATCTAAAGCAGCCTTTAAATACATCGCAGCATACTCAGAATCGCCTAATCGCTCAATTAAGTAAGGGTGATAATCTCTAGTAGGCATTTTTTTAACCTCTTGTTTGTTCTTCTTGATAATTTTTCCAGTAACGACGGGCAGTTTTAATATCTTTGCTTTGGTTTTTCTTCCCCCCACCCATTAGTAGTAAAACTACTCTCTTGCCAGATATTCCGTAATAAATTCTATAACCGCCTTCAAAATGAAATCGTAGTTCGTAAATTCCATCACTTAAACTCTTGCAGTCTCCGAAATTGCCTTTGGATACGCGAGTAAGTCGAACATCAATCCGAACCTGAATTCTACGAGATAAGGTTTCGTACCACTCAATATAAGGGCAGACCCCATCAACGGTTTCATAGCTAACAATTGACCAAGATTGACTTTCCACACACTCCTTTCGATGTTTGTCGCATTTATGTGACACTTTATTTTATCGTGTTCTTTGGCGAAGTCAATGACAATTGAGGGTGTCAAACTTAGCCTATTAGGTGAAGCACATAGTTAAATAGCGGTTACTTCCGATAGTTATTCATTATCGGAAGTGATAGTATAGTGCTGTTTTCCCCATGATCGGAAAAGTATAGACTTAATATTTATATAAGTAGAATCAAAAATAGCAAAATGAATGAATTATTAGCAAAAATTTCTTCATATAATGTGTTTAATTATCTTCTTCCCGGAGTCTTGTTTGCTTTTCTAGGAGAATCTTTTACATCATATTCATTTATTAAGAATAACTTACTTGAAGGTGCTTTTTTTTACTACTTTTTTGGTCTGGTAATAAGTAGGTTTGGATCGCTAATAGTTGCTCCAATTTTGAAGCTAATTCTACGAATTAAATATGCTCCATATAAAGAATTTATTAGTGCATCAAAAAAAGACAATAAATTAGACATATTATCAGAGCAAAATAATGTTTATAGAACATTATGTTCTCTGTTAATAGCATTAATTATTATGAAAGGATATGAGCAAATTGCCAACTCATATGAAATAATCAAAAATATGACTCCATATATCATATTAATATGTTTACTTTTACTATTTATATTTTCTTATAAAAAACAGACTAAGTTGATAGTTGAACGTGTTGAAGTAAACAACCATAATCCTTAACCAATTTAAGAGAAATTAAGTTAAATATTGATGTAGCTTTCACAAATTTAGTGTCCCAATATAGTTTCCATAGATATCTTTTTTGTCTTCTTTTTTTAAGAAGTTGACAGAATAAGAAGACTTTTCAACATAAATATGAACCTTTTTGGTTACGCATTCAAATGTAATGTGACCAGCAGAATTTTGTGTGATGGTATTGTAGTCACTATAGTAGTTTAAATGCTCAGACGGAGCTTCTCCAATAATCACTATCTTTGGGTTTATTTGTGCTAAAAGACTCCCAGGTATTTTGCCACTATCTCTTCCATGATGAGGAGCAAATACTATATCAGTTGATGGAAGTGAAAGTTCATCCTTAATTTTTTCCATAAAATCAGATTCTAAATCACCCATCCAGAGCATTGTCACACCTTCTTCAAGACTATACTTGATTATTGGTGAAATATTATTCGGACTTTTTCCTTCCTTCGCCTCTTCTAGCGCTTGTTGATAGTTTTCGTTATCAGTATTCGGCCACAGTATGCTAATGCCTGCGCTCCCTCTTTCTTCATCACTTTGATTCATCCATTTGCGAGAACAGCTAATGTAAATGTAGAAAGCCTTATCGGAATCTCTAAGTTCCTTGTATTTGATGAAATCTTGTGTTTCATCACTTTTTGTTGCTTCATTTTTCACACAGTAAAAATTTGCTATGCTCATAGTATTGTCGAGATAATCTAAGCCCATCATATGATCCTGATCTGGATGAGTAGATATAAATCTTTTAACACCCTTGTTTTTTGATTCCTCTTTGAGTTCATCGACAATTGATTCTCTTTTCTCTGAGGACATACTGCAATCAATTATCGAAAAATTATCAGAGTTATGTTTGATATAAAACATATCTCCGTTTCCAACAGAGAGCGACTTTACAATGGACATTTGAAATTATCTTAATTTTCTAGAGATGAATGTATGAACGGAGAGTATGGCTCATCTAGCTAGGAAATGGCCTTATTATAGCAACGGGGAAATTTTGGTCGGTAAGGAAAATCTAATGGATAAAACCCTTATGAATCAAGGGCTTTAATTTTGAGCTTCAAAATGGATTGAAAGGTTTATGTCTGGTTTTTGTGGACGAGTTGGGGAGGGAACTTCCTGGCTTAGTTTAACCCCAATAGGAGAATAAAAGGATAAGGCACAAAAAGACGATGCAGCCGTCTTTTTGTCTGAATTTCGCAAGGTGAGATTTTGAAGTAGTTAATTTTCAGTGTCAATAGGGGGCTTAGGATCATTTCCAGGCGCGATAGTGTCTTTACTACGAATTTTGCCATCTCTCCCTTTTGTGGTTAGTTCTCCTCCACCAGAGTTATTTAGCATTCTTCTGGCGGCATTCTCAGCTTCTTTTTGAGTTGGATGTAGACTAGATGCTCTTGTTGCAGAATTTTTCTTATTTACCCACTCACCATTAGATTTTTTATAAACCATGCGATCATTATCTTTGGACATAAATTATATACCTTTAATTGTAAGTTTAACAATAGCTATTATAGCGCCCACATAAAAAACATGTAAGATTATAAACGAC
>JBCCYD010000064.1:0-19351 GCA_039190385.1 Cyanobacteria bacterium P01_F01_bin.143
ATTTTTTAAATTATATTTTTAACTAATTAGGAGAGATAGTATCACTGTTCTTTGCCTGGCGCCATCTTTTAGAAATCGACCAACATTCCGCTACTACCTGATGCCATTCAAATAAAGTCTTTGGGTTAATTCCCACTTGCTTATCCGTCGCTTGAAACAACATCTGTGCCGTGGCTACTTCCTGTTGATGATCTTTGATTTTTTTTAAGAATTCAGCCTGTTGTGGCTGAGAGAAAAAAGGCATTTGCTCTGATTCTAGTAAAGAACAAGAACGATTAAACCAATATTGAATATCTTCTAGAAGTGGCTCTAGAATTGTTTCGAGAAGCTCTTGTTCTTGGGGATTTTGCGACGACATTAGGCTAAAAATAGTTTGTTATATACAAGATATATATTAGCTTTTTTAACAATACTTAACAAAAAGTCATATTTTTTTAATCTTTCCCCGAAATAATTCCATGCTTCTAGTTACCGAGATTTCCGCTAAAATACAACGAGTTCACTTGCATAGCGAAACAGCAATATGCCTAAAGTAGTTCAAGAATCACCAGTAGCCATTAAATTACTCCGTACTAGCGAATCCGAATCCTTGAAGAAAATCCGTCATACAACGTCTCATATTATGGCTATGGCGGTACAGAAGCTGTTTCCCAAAGCGCAAGTAACGATCGGACCTTGGACAGAAAATGGTTTTTATTATGACTTTGATAGTCCTGAACCCTTTACAGATAAGGATTTAAAAAAGATCAAAAAAGAAATGATCAAAATCATGAAGCGCAAATTGCCGGTGATTTGTGAAGAAGTAAGTCGAGAAGAGGCCAAACGTCGGATTGAAGACTTAGGAGAACCTTATAAATTAGAAATTCTCGACAGCATCAAAGAACCGATTACGCTGTATCATTTAGGCGATCAATGGTGGGATTTATGCGCTGGGCCCCATGTAGAAACAACTGCCGAACTTAATCCCAAAGCTTTTGCCTTAGAAAGTGTAGCCGGAGCCTATTGGCGTGGTGATGAAACTAAACAGCAATTGCAGCGAATCTATGGTACAGCTTGGGAAACTCCTGAACAGTTAGCTGAATATAAACGTAGGAAGGAAGAAGCTCTAAAAAGAGATCACCGTAAACTGGGTAAAGAGTTAGGTTTGTTTATTTTCGCCGATCCTGTAGGGCCTGGATTACCATTATGGACTCCTAAAGGAACTATTCTGCGATCGCAGTTGGAAGATTATCTCAAACAGGAACAGGTTAAACGCGGTTATCTTCCTGTGGTGACCCCTCATCTGGCAAAAATTGATTTGTTTAAAATCTCAGGACATTGGCAAAACTATAAAGAAGATATGTTCCCTATGATGGCGGAAGATCAAGAAGCGGCCGAAGCCGAACAAGGTTTTGTGCTCAAACCGATGAATTGTCCTTTTCATATTCAGATTTATAAAAGTCAGTTGCGATCCTATCGGGAATTGCCGATTCGCTTAGCCGAATTTGGCACAGTTTATCGTTATGAACAATCTGGGGAATTAGGTGGTTTAACTCGGGTTAGAGGTTTTACCGTCGATGATTCTCATTTATTTGTGACTCCTGAGCAATTAGATGAAGAATTTTTGAAAGTAGTTGATTTAATTCTAACTGTATTTAAGAGTTTACAACTGAAAAACTTTAAGGCTCGTTTGAGTTTCCGCGATCCGAGTTCTGATAAATATATTGGTTCTGATGAACTTTGGGAAACTGCCCAAGGAGCGATTCGTCGGGCGGTGCAGGCTCTAGATATGAATTATTTTGAGGCAGAAGGAGAAGCGGCTTTCTATGGGCCGAAACTAGATTTTATCTTTGAAGATGCTTTAGGGCGAGAATGGCAGCTCGGGACAGTTCAGGTGGATTACAATTTACCGAATCGCTTTGAGTTGGAATATATTGGCGAAGATGGAGAACGCAAGCGTCCTGTGATGATTCATCGTGCACCTTTTGGTTCTTTGGAGCGTTTGATTGGAATTTTAATCGAAGAATATGCGGGTGATTTTCCCCTTTGGTTAGCACCGATTCAAATGCGGCTATTGCCTGTTAGTGATGCCCATCGCGATTTTGTGCAAGGAGTGGCAACTAAGTTACAAACTCTGGGTGTACGAGCTGAGGCGGATCATAGTCGGGAACGCTTAGGCAAGATGATTCGTAATGCGGAGAAACAGAAAATTCCTGTGATGGCGGTAGTGGGGGATAAGGAACTAGAAAGTGATAGTTTGAGTATTCGAACCCGGGCGTCTGGGGAATTAGGAGCGATTCCTGTGGCTGAAGTGATCGAGAAGTTGACTAATGCGATCGCAAATCATAGTAATTTTTAGCTAATCTGAAACTTTATGACTCTTGCTATAGATTCAACACAATCAAATATTGAGTTAGAACAAAGAAGACAAGAAGCTTTGATTACAGCAAAACAATGCACAAATCTTCTTAAAGATAACTTTGGCGCAACAGAAGTAATTTTATGTGGTTCTTTAGCAGGGGAAACCCCTTGGCATTGGCATTCTGATATAGATTTAGCAGTTAAAGGAATGTCCAAAGATGCCGTTTGGGATGTCTATTCTGCAATAGAAGAGATTGTTCCTCATTGGCTAAAAGTAGATTTGATTCCTTTGGAATTTGCGCCTGTTTATCTAGTTAATCGCATTCTGAAAAAAATACCAATGCCTGATAACAAATATCTTGCTTTGAAATCTCATATAGAAGATGAAATCAGATCTTTAGAATATACGATTAAAACATTAACTAGCTTATTAAATCAGAGAGAAACAATTCCCGAAGTAGCATTAATTCCTGCACTAGCTAGCTATATTGCAGACTTTTATTCAGGATGCGAAAGAATTAGTAAACGAGTTGCGGTCTATCTAGATGGCGGTTTACCCAAAAGCCAAAATTGGCATCAGGAACTACTAAAGCAAGTGGCAGAATCTGGAGAAGATAATCGACCTCCTTTGTGGACTGGTGCTTTACTTTTAGAATTAGATGAATATCGTAAGTTTCGTCATTTAGAACGTCATATTTACAAGATTGAGTTAAAACCCGAACGAGTAATTGCTTTAGCTGAAAATGTGGAATCAGTTTTCCAGAAAATACAATTAACAGTTACTAAATATTCTCAATGGTTAGAGGAACAAGCAGCATTAAATAATAAGTAATATTCTTAATTAGAATTAGTTGGGACTTGAGATATTTTTTCGAGTCCAACAGAAGTCAATAAATATTCCCAATTAGATTTCAAATTATTATCATCTGGTGCTGCTGTTGTCAGTTGGGCTAAAGTTGCAACTGTTTCATACCAAATTCCAGCTTCACCATAGATAACCGCAGTTTCTAGGGGATTCGCAACTTCCAGGCGATCGCGTATAGCCGATTCTAGAGTTACTCGCTGAATTTGTCCCTCAATTGTTGGCGTATCTGGTTTTAATTTAGTATCCGGAATAATCGCTAATGCCCAATGATAATTTTTTCCCACTTCCAAAGGCGGGGCATCTTCTGGCAAAGTTAGACTAATTACTCCTCCTGGATGATTGAGCGGTAGAAAAATCTGATAATGATCATTATTCTGCTCATCTCGCCAACTAAAAAGAATTTTGTCCGCTGAGGTCTCCGGCAAATAAGCTAAGACTGTAGGATGAGAAGAAACCGTTAACCCCTTAGCAGAAGTGGGAATTAGAGGAACCAGCGGTAAATCAGCATTAGCAACATTATTTAAGTGATTTTTGATATGACGGGATGCCGCTCCTTGAGTATTTTGTGGTTTATCTGATTTTGGGGGATTAAAAGTAACTTTAAATTCTTTAGCATAATGGGAATTTTCTTGCGCGATCGCGACCTCACGCCAATCAAGGTTTATCAATGTAGTCAAAGCACAAAATGTAAGTATATACTTAGCTACCGATAGATTACTTTGGATTTTCATCGCCAATTTAAGATAAATAATTCAACTACGTTTAAATTTTAAGTTGACAATTAATCAAATAATATAAATTACCTGTGATATTTTGTCTGTTATCTATTATGTTTTTGTGAACTGGATTTAGTATTATTTCTGTTATTTCTGTTCTAGCGCAGCCAAAGCAGTCTTAATTATCTGGTAGTAAGGAGGTTGGGTAACATCAATAGATTGGGCATTATCTCTACTGGTACCGAGTAAACCAACGCGATCGCCTTTCTTCACAGCTAAAACTTTTCCTTGGGGATTTTTAATTCTTAATTCATTTAAAGATTCCCATAAACTGCAAGCATAGACCTTTCCTTTATAGTTAAATCGAGCTTTTTTAACATTATCACTAATCTTCTTTCCCCCAGTCTCCCTTGCTCCCTCTGCTCCCCCGCCCCTCCGCTCCCTACTCAACCTTGCACCAATAAGTTCCAACTCAATATTACTCACACCTTGCCAATGATTTTCCTGAAGTTTATAGGCAATATCCAATCTTTTAGGAAGCGGACAATATTCCCCCCAGCGCCAGGCGATCGCTTTAATTTCCGTATCTGAATCTTCTTCTTGCAAAACCAATTTAAGATGAGCTCGACTTTTACCAATTTTCCTTTGTTCTTTTACTATGACATTGGGAGTCCAAAAAACCGGAAAAGCATTACCAATACCCCAAGGTTGCAAACTATCTATTTCTTGATAAAGGGGCTGGCCAATTTGGGGAAAATTTGCAAGAGCATCAATTTTCACTAAAGGTTTGAGATGTTCTTGCTCTAAATATTGATAGGCAAACTCACTTAACTTTTGTTCTATGGCCGATAAATTACTCGCTGCAAAACTAAAGCCCCCCGCTGCCTTATGTCCCCCAAATTTTCCTAGTAAATCGCGGCAATAATCTAGAGCTTCAAAGATATTAAATTCTTCAATTCCCCTGGCCGAACCACGAATAATAGATTTTTCCTCATCTTCATAAGTGCCAATAAACACGGGTACACCATATCGTTCCACTAAACGAGAAGCGACAATGCCGATTACACCATGATGCCAGCCCTCACTAACAACTAATAGGACTCGAAGCTTGCGCCATAAAATAGGTTTAGTTTCCACTAACGCGATCGCTTCTTCCTGAATTTGTTCACAAAGCTGTTGCCTTTTACTATTAATCTGCTCACATTGCATTGCCCTCTCTAAAGCAATCCCTGGATCATCCGTCGTTAATAATTCAATTACTAATTGAGGATCACCAATTCTGCCGATCGCATTAATTCTCGGACCCAATTTAAACCCAATATCATCAGGTTGTAATTGTTTTTGTTCCTCTTTGACCCCTGCTACTTGCATCAGAGCTTGAATTCCTGCTAATTGAGAATGGGGCAATAAACGTAAACCTTGTTTGAGCCAGCGACGGTTGACTCCTACCAAAGGTGCAAGATCCGCGATTGTACCCAGAGTAAACAGCTCTAATATGGGATTGGTTAAACCTGCAATTTTATCCAAACTTTTAGCCAGGACAATGGCTAAAATATAGGCCACTCCCACTCCAGCTAATCCTCGATAAGGAGAAGTTTCCGCTAATAACTTAGGATTTAAAATCGCATCTGCTGGGGGTAACTTTTCTGGTAAATCGTGATGATCCGTAATAATGACCGTCAAACCTAATTCCACGGCGCGGAGAATTGGTTCATAGGCAGCAATCCCGTTATCTACAGTGAGAATAATCCCCACCCCTGTGGCCGCAAACTCTTCGACAATGCGCTTATTGATGCCATAACCATCCTTCATGCGACTGGGAATTGCATAATCGACATCAGCGCCCAAATGTTTCAAGGCTCTTAATAATAATGCAGTGCTCGTCATACCATCAGCATCATAATCGCCGCAAATGGCAATCTTCTCTCCTGACGCGATCGCATCTTGTAACAACTCGACACTAATGGCTAAATCGGGAAACTCCTCTAGAGGAGCCGGTAAATCTTGAATTTCCGGATTAATATGAATGCTTGCCAACTCAGGTGTTGTCACCCCTCGATTGATAATGACCTGACTTACCAAGGGCAACAAACCGGTACTCATACTTATTTGCTGTGCTTGTTCTGGTTGCGAGGATGCAATATACCATCTTTGATCAGGAATTTTCGTCATTAAAAGTTAATTATAAATATTGAAATAAGTTGACAGATTTCACTTAGATATAAATATGAAGATATCAAGAAGATATGGGGTTTTTCTTTAAAGATTAAAAAAAGTTAATTTAAAGCATTGTTTTTTGCGTAATAATACGGAAAGTAAGAACACGAATTGCTGCTGTAACCAAAAATACTTTCTTATATATATTTTTTTATGAGTCATATCAAAACACTTAAATAAATTTATTAACAGTTTACATAAAAAAGAGACAACATTAAACAATACCGAGATATTAACTATGAAATTAGTCCCTGATTACAATAAAACAAACGACATTGAAAATCTTTTAACTATTGATGTAGAAGATTGGTTCCATATTTTAGAGCTACCTTCAGAAATCCCCGTTAAAGAATGGATTAAACTAGAAAATAGAGTTTTAGATAATACTCTATCTTTGCTGAATCTTTTACGCCGCTACAATGCCAAGGCAACATTTTTTGTCCTAGGATGGGTTGCCCAATATTGTCCTGATTTAATTAGAGAGATTGAAAAAGAAGGACATGAAATTGCTACTCATGGATATAGTCATCAATTAATTCATCATCTAACGCCTCAAGAATTTGCTCAAGATATTAGTCTTTCTCTAGAGCATTTATCGCGGGTGGCTAGCAAACCAATTCGTGGTTATCGTGCGCCAGGATTTTCTTTGACTGAAGATTGTTCTTGGGCTTTGGATATTTTGCTAGAGCTTGGTCTATCCTATGATGCTTCTGTTTTTCCTCTAAAAAGAAATCATGGAGGATATGAAAATTTTGCTGAAGAAGCAGGATATGTGACTACGCCCAAAGGAAGACAAATTTTGGAGATTCCCGTAACTTGTAATGAGATCTTGGGCAAAAAACTTTACTTGCTAGGTGGTGGCTATTTCCGTATTTCACCTTCCTGGGTGATTGAATCGGGTATTAAACAATTAAATAAGCAAGGTAAACCTGCGATGATTTACCTACATCCTAGAGAAATTGATCCCCTGCAACCTCGTTTGGAAATGAGTAAAAAGCGGACATTTATGAGTTATGTTAATTTGCATAAAACAGAAAGCAAACTAGAAAAAGTTTTACAAAAGTTTAAGTTTAATTCGATTGAAAATGTTTGGCAGTTATCATCAGTCACGGAATTAATGAGTGCCTCTGACAAGAAATCTATCAGTAAAACAGAATTAAAAGTTGCTTAATCTTTTGTAGTTAGTACTATTATTTATTAGAAGAATTATCTCGTCGATCGCTTGACGGGATATTTTATTTTTTTGATCAGAATTATTAACTAAGATACTAAAGACTATTCTTTTGCCACTAATCGTTTCTAAGTAACCTGATAAGGTGGTAACTCCTGTTAAGGTGCCAGTTTTTCCCCAAAGATTAAGAGGGACTGTTGAATGACGGAAACGATTTTTTAATGTCCCATTTACTCGGGCAATGGCTAGCGAATCTTGATAAATTTCACCTTGGGGAGTTTTTGCGATCGCTGATAACAGTTCAACTAATAAGTCAGGGGGAATAAGATTATGACGTGATAAACCAGACCCATCTTCTAAGACATAACTCTCCGGGTCAATGCCTAATTTAGCTAAACTAAGTTTCATCGCTTCAATATTATCATCAGTATTTAATTTCTCACCTAAGATTTTCAGGATAGCTTCGGCGTATAAATTGTTGCTATTCTGATTTATCTCAGCGAGTAAGACTGGTAATGGTGGTGAAACAATCCTGGTAACTATTTCGGCTTCGGAGTAATTATTTTCTTGATAAGTAATCTCTGCATGATTAACTTTAATTCCTGATTGAGATAATAAATTACGAAAAGTTTCCAGGAAATAATTTGCAGGATCGATAATGGCTAAATCCCAAACATCGGTGCCATGATCAACAGGAATTTCTCCCAGTATTTTTAAGATTGGTTTGCCTAATACGCCTTCAAGGTCAATATTATAGTCTTGATCTGCTGTGGTGGTGATGCCTTGATTAGAGACTTGCAGTTGTTGAAGGGCGATCGCGTCAGACCAGTGTAAACTTACTGGTTCACCAATCCTTCCTGGCAAAACTGTCAGAGTAAAAGTATTTTCATTTAGAATCAAGCTATTAACTGAGGCACCATAATAACTATAAACATCCAACCATTCCCAAGTGGGATTTAGCTGGAAATCGGCAAAATAACTATCATCAATTATTAACTTTTCGATACGTTGAATTCCTAACGATTGCAACTGCTGCACGATATCCCTTAGCTTACTTGTAGACAAACTGGGATCGCCTTGACCTTGAATTATTAAACTATCTAAAAATGGAGGTTCGCCCACAGCATAAATAGGAGTTGTAATCCGAAAATTTGCGCCCAACTCTAATAGAGCCGCTGCGGTAGTCAGAAGTTTGGCATTAGAAGCAGGAATAAAATATTTTTCGGCGTCTAAACTATAGATAGTGCATCCAGAGTCGAGATCTTGGAGTAGGATTCCCCAACGAGAGCGAGCAAACTCAGGACGATTAATAGTAGTTTCAATAGCAGTGGAATCGTAATTACAGAAGCTTGTTGATTGGGATTGAACTTTAGGAGTAATTAATCCCAAAAAGAAAATCGCTAAAATTTGTAAAAGAATATAGCCTTTTTTCATTTATAAAAACCGCAAAATGCTCAAAATTAAGGTCAAGAGGGCCTACATCACTTTTATCCTGATCTTCATCAATCTGGTTGTCTTTATCCTGGAAATGCGATCGGGAGGCAGTACCAATCTGCAAACACTTTATGAGCTAGGCGCTTTAGTCGCAGAAAATGTGAAGCAGGGGGAGTGGTGGCGATTAATCAATGCGAATTTTCTTCATTTTGGATGGTTTCACTTAATTTCCAATATGTTAGCTCTATTCTTCATCGGTAGTATAGTGGAACTAACCATTGGCGTCGAACGTTATTTAATTGTTTATTTTCTTAGCGGCATAGGTTCGATGCTTACTTTTACCTTGTTAGCTGATTATACCGGTCAGGCTGATGTTGTTCTGATGGGAGCTTCTGCCGCTATTATGGGGACGATCGGCACGATGTTGGCGACATCTTTGGCAGATTGGCTCAGGTATCGGAACTCTTTGAATGCAAAACGTTTACGAACAGTAATTTTTGTGATTGTTTTACAATTTATTCTGGATAACATAATTCCCAACGTCAGTTTCTACAGTCACCTGTTTGGTTTCATTATTGGCTTTGTGGTTAGTATTATCCTTCTGCGATGGAAATTTAGTTTTAAATAATTTAAATAAAGTGAACGAAACTTATCAAGCATATATTAACCGAGTTGCCCAACTGACGCTGCCCGCGACCTATTCAGCGCAATTACAAACGATTCAACAATCTCCGAAGTTCGTCGATGCTAAAGCAGTGTATTTTCCTGGATATACCGTAATTACACCTCCTAGCAACGAAGATCCGACTAACCAAGAATTTTACTCTAAAGTTCAATTGATTCAACGACAATTGGTAGAACAATTAGAAACAGATTTGATCATTCCCTTACCCCTGGATAGTTTTCATCTCACCTTAGCTGATTTGATTTGGGGTGATAGCTATGAGCAAGCTGTTACGGAAAGTCCTGAATTTGAAGAGCGACTAAGATCTCAAATTGAACATAGTTTTCAGCAATATAACAATCTGGAACATCATTTTAATAATATTCAATGGCAGGTCTGGGGAATCTCAATTAGACCTCGGGCAATTATGGCTTGTTTAGCACCAAAAGATCACGAAAGTTATGAGGCAATTCTCGATCTGAGAAGATGTTTATACCAAAATGAAGGTTTGATTGGTTTAGGCATCGAACAACAATATGATTTTACTGCCCATATTACTTTAGGTTATTTTAATCAGATTCCGGCGGAATTAAATCGATCGCAATTATGTATTGTGATTTCTCAAATCGCAGATCGCTTACTAGATGGTGAACCAGCCATTCTTAAAGTGCTTAGTGGCGAGTTACGTAAATTTGACAATATGATAGATTACTATCGTCAATCTGATTGGTCAAGTATTTCTTTTGCTTAGAATTCATCGGGAATAATGGGAGATAATAACTGTGGCAGGACATAGTAAATGGGCTAATATCAAAAGACAAAAAGCTAGAGTAGATGCTAAAAAAGGTAAGACGTTTACTCAATTATCCCGTGCTATTATTGTCGCAGCACGCAATGGAATCCCTGATCCAGCAGGAAATTTTCAACTAAGAACCGCGATCGAGAAAGCTAAAGCAGCAGGCATTCCTAATGATAATATTGCGAGATCTTTAGCCAAAGGAGCAGGGACTTATCAAGAAGATGGTGTAGTTTTTGAAGAAATTCGCTATGAAGGTTACGGCATTGATGGAGTTGCTATTTTAATTGAAGCTTTAACCGATAACCGAAACCGGGCGGCAGCTGATATTCGGGCAGCTTTTAGCAAAAATGGCGGAAATTTGGGCGAAACTGGCTGTGTCAGCTGGATGTTTGAGCAAAAAGGGGTAGTTACCTTAGAAGGAGAATTGGTAGAGGATATTTTACTTGAAGTATCAGCCGAAGCTGGAGCGGAGAATTATGAGATTATCGAAGCAGAAGATATGCAGATTGCCCAGGTTTTTACCGAAATTGGGAATTTAGAAGCAGTTCATCAAAGTTTGAAAGCATCAGGTTTGCCAGTAAAAGAAGCTGAGTTGCGCTGGATTGCAAATAATACTATTGAAGTGAATGATTTAGAGAAAACGCGATCGCTCATTAAATTAATTGAGACTCTAGAATCTCTTGATGATGTTCAAAATGTGACGGCAAATTGTGCTCTTCCCCTTGAGGATTAAGTTAAGGACTATATTCTAATTTTGTCTAAATAAAAAAAAAGTTAAAATTTATATTCCAACTGCATCTCTAAGTAAAATCAACGATATAGTTAAGGTTGTTCGAGAGTAGATAATGACAATCTAGTGCACTGAGATGTTGTTCAATCAAACTTATTCTAAAAAGCAAAGACAAATACTACAGTTAGTATTTTCCCTTGTAAGCCTATGCTCTTTTGTTTTCCTAGCTCCCTACCCAGGATATTCCAAAGAGACAACCGAAGAAAATAGTTTGCCTTCTGCTCCAGATACCGGCACTCCAGAAGAAGATTTTGAGGCAGGAGGAACAAGAGATAGTCATCAGCTGCTAACAATCTGTGGCGAAAATACTCAGCAAATTACTTATTTATTGGGACAAAATAATAGAGATTTTACTTTGGATAGCCATCCCACTTTTTGGTTTTATATTCCTAATAATCTCAAAAATATAGGAAGTCTGGAATTTAAACTTACGGAAGTTGCAACGGGTAAGAAAATTTATGCTCATTCTCTTGAAAGGCCAAAAAATAATGGTTTAGTAGGTCTGTCCATACCGCAAGACCCTCAATATGCTCTATCTACTAATGTAAATTATAATTGGAGTCTAAATATTGAATGTGCAGAAACTAATCAAGATCCAGAATTAGTCTTAGCCGGATGGGTGCATCGTCTGCCATTAAACTCTAATTTGCAGAACCAACTAGCGACTGTTTCTGAGCAAGAGAAATATCAAGTTTATCTAGAAGAAGATTTATACTACGATGCTCTAAACAATCTAGTGCACCTACATATTGCTGAACCTAATAACCCTGAGATAACAACAGCGTGGAATCAACTTTTAGCAACATTAGGACAACAAAATTTAATTCAAGATAATCCCATGTCATTCTACGTTTTAGTCCCGTAAATATCCGGTAACCAAATGGTCAATGGTTAATGGTCAATGGTCAATGGTCAATGTTGAATGTTCAATGATTATTGCCAATTTCCCACCAAGATAAATGCCGACCAAAAGAAGGGATCGGAAAATTCCTCAGTATTCAGAAGTGCTATTTGAGCGCGGCGCAAAGCTTCGGCTTTAGTCGTGTCACTTTTGATCAACTCCTGATATAAATTCGTCATTAAATCTACAGTTGCCTTGTCACTAACTGACCAGAGTGAGGCAATTGTACTCTGGGCTCCACCACGAACCGCAATCCCAGCTAATCCTAAAGCCGAGTCGCGATCGCCGCTAGCGGTTTCACAGGCACTTAACACCAACAAATCTACAGGATTCAATTGTTTACTATCTCCGCGAAGTAAACGACTCAATTCATCAATATTGATCCGCTCGTCCCAAGTTAAAATGAAAGTCTCTTCTGGTGTCGAACTAAATTGACCATGAGTTGCTAAATGCACTAACTTAAAAGGATTTCGGCTGACAGCACGATTAAAATTTAACTCGGTAAAACCTTCATCTAACAAAACTTGAGAGGTAAATAAATCTTGAATTTGCTCGATTTCTTGTTTGACTCCTGGCAAACTCGGAAATTCCTGACGAGACTCGGATAGTCCAGCTAAAAGTAGTTCTTGATTGGTTTCTTCTTGGGCTTGAAGCTCTACTAACTGTAAACTCGGCGCGATCGCAATACTATATTTCTCAATCAAATATTGTTCCCCATCATGAAGCGTCGCCGGTGGCAAATTACGCAAAATTCCATCGGGAATAAAGACTAAAGTTTTAATCTCACTGGCTTCTAGCTCGTCTTCCAAGGGACGAATTAACCAATCATAAGCTCGTTGCAATGGTCTTAAATTGAGACGACGAGGATTACTAATCTGACTGCTGGCCGAACTGATCACAATTTCGATCTCTGAGGCGGGGAGATTCTGGGTGTAATGCTGTAACGGCTGATCAGGAATCGCGGCAATTACCTCCAAGCGATCGCCAATAATAATCGTATAAAAAATAGCTGCCTGGGGATCTATCTGCTCTACCTGCACAGGTTGAGTATCCAAACAAGCATCGCGGAAGAAATTATCTAGCTGAGCAACTTGCAAAGAATCAATAATCTCTCGGGCTTGATTTAAATCTTCTTGACTAGCTCCTGGTTCTAATAATAAGGCGGCTAATTCTCGATAAACTGGTTCGATTTTTTCGCGAAAAGAATATTGAACATCCGAACTAATTGCCACCAAATCACTTCTCAGAGCTTGTAGATTATTGGTTGCTTGAGTATAAGCAGTGATCGCCTGCTGCCGATTCCCTTGCCCGCTCAAAATTCGACCTAATTGCCATTGCCATTGATAGGTTAATTCTTTGGCATTAATACCCTGAGAAATGATCAAAGCTCGTTCTGTGATTTTCTCCGCTTCTTGCCATTGTTGATTTTTCTCATAGAGATTCCCTAAAACCCCTAGAGCATCGGATTCAAGTCTTTTAATATTTAAACTTTTGGCTTGTTTAATTGTTCCTAGCAAAAGCTCAGAAACTTGCCTAGGATTAGTTTCTAATTGAATTAAATAGCGAGCCAGACTGACCTGAGCTTGAATTGTGCTTTGTCGAGGAGGTAATTGGGCTAAAAGTTGTTGGATTTGGGCAACTTCTTGCTGGGCATTGGCTATTTCTTCTAAGCTAATCAGGACATCTAAGCGATTTAGTTTTCCTCTGAGCTGAATATCTGAGAGGGGAAATTGTGCGATCGCTTGTTGATAAAAATCTAAAGCTTTTTGCGGTTCAGATTGGAGTCTCGCATTATTTCCTGAACTTAAAAGAATCTCGGCGATTAAAGATTCGGCACCTAGAGACTCAGCGATCGCAAAACTAGAATCTAAAATATCTGCCGCCTTTTCATACTGACCAACACGAGTATAAACCTTACCCAAATTAAGCAGCGCTTGAACTTTAATTGTCGTGTCTGGTTCATTTTCTAATTGCTCTGAAACATCCGTAAGAACCTTCATACTTTGGGAATATAAACCCAAGGTTTTAAGAGCATGAACCTGATAGATTTTTGTTTGAAGAAAGCCTAAGCTATTTTCCTGTTGTTCATATAGTTTTGTCGCTTCTTTCCAAGTTTCTAAAGCATTTTCTGTTTGCCCTAAAGATAATTGAATTTGTCCCCGCACTTCTAAAACTTGAGCCAATAGCTGACTACTTGTCGCTTGGTTATCTATAGTGGCAATAATATCTTCAGCTTGAGCAAGACTAGTTTCCGCTTCTGACCAATTACCTAGCTGTTGATGAATTAAAGCTAAATTACGATTCGCGATCGCGCTGCCCACCAAATCTCCTTGAGCTTGATAATTCTCAATTGCTCTTTCCAAAACAATAATTGCTTGAGAAAAGTTATTTTCTTGATAAAGATTTTTCGCCTCTTGCTCTAAACTCGCAACAGTTTGATGCTCATTACTTAATACTATTTTTGAACCTAGAACGAGCAAAAAAGACGTAATTATGGTAAAAACAAATAATATTTTTCTTGGTAATTTATTCATTTTAATAATTAATAACTGATGTTAAGGCGTAAAACTATATACTTGTAATTTACTTAAATTTTTCAAAAAAGAGACAGACACAAAAAGATTTTAGAGACTTTTTTTTGATAGGCTTTAATTAATTATGACTCAGAACATTTAGTAACGATAAAAAAATCAAATTTCCCCAGCTCATTGGTCAATACATTGTCGGGGGTCTGGGGAGGACATCGTCCCCAGTGGGGGGTCTGGGGGGCTAGTCCCCCAGTAGTATTTATGGATTTAACAATATTCATTTTTCGTAATTCCTATCAATAATTAAAAAGGTTGTAACTCCAGAGAAAAATAAACTCCATCTTCTTGCAAACTATCACCATCTACTTCTAAATCTACCAAGGGAATTCCCCAATCCAAACGCGCCGCTAAATAATCACTAACTTGTAAGCGTAAACCAATACCCGTAGAAACTAAAGTATTTTTATCTAAAACAACATTATCCAGATTCCAAACCTTGCCAAAATCCACAAACGGAGTGAGTTGAATAATTGTTTCCCATTGCGGAATTCGCAGAATAGTTGCTCGAAGTTCTGCCGAGTTAAACAAACCATTATCTCCGAGTAACAAATCTTGACGATAACCTCTAACGCTCAAAGCTCCACCCAAACTAAACTGCTCTACCGCCACTAAAGGGCGATCGGCCAATTGAAAATCAGAACGCAAAAGTAAAGTCAGCTCATCACTTAGCAGACTAAGATATTGTGCTTGTCCTCGCCAAGCCAGAAATTTGCTATCGGGCACATCGTTATCATTAATCGTCGCATCAAACAGATTAACGCCTAAACTAAACTGAGAGCGCAGGGCAAAAACCTGTTGGGCATTACGATTTGTATATTCCTGGAAAAAACGAATCGCACTAATATGAGTTTCTCCATCACTTTCAGTGCCTCGCGATAGCTGAAAACGCTGACCATCAAGAGTGGTTTTAGAATCATATCGGGAAAAGGTTAAGCCCAGAGCCAGATCTTCCGTTGGCTTTTGTAGTAAAGGTTGGCGATAGGTCAACTCGTAATTAAAATTTTCTGATTCGATATTAAATCGATCAAAAGGCTCCTCAATAATTTCGTTATCGGTATAGCTAAAACGAAAATCGAGGGTACCGTTTTGCGGATTTAGGGGAATGCGATAATTAAGATCGCTTAGGGAATTACTGCCATCAGTATTGGCATAGGCTAGGTTGATGCGATCGCCAAAGCCCAACAGATTTCTATGGACTAGTTTCACTTGGCGGCGATCGCTTCCCACACTAGGAGCACGATAGTTATCAACGCTTAAGGTCAGATCAAAAGGATCAGCTTCTTGGAGATTAATTTCTAAAATACTGCTAGCTGGCCTGGTGCCTGCGGTTAATTCTGCTGCTAAGTTTTCAATTAAAGGATCTAATTGTAATAGTTGTAGAGCATTCAGGAGCTTTTCTCTATTTAGAGGTGCATTGGTAGCAATTTCTAGGCGATCGCGAACGTAACCTGAGTTTAATCTTGTAAGTCCTGTAATGTTGATCGCTTCGACTGTTCCTTCGACGACTTCGATGGCGACAATACCATCCTGCAATTGTTGCGGTGGAATAAAGGTTCCTGAGGTGATGTAACCATTGGTAATATATAAACGATTAATTGCTTGTTGGGCTTCTAGGAGTTCGGCAAAAGAAATCCGACGCATCGTATAGGGCGCAAGAACGGAGGCTAGTTCTTCGGGAGTGAAAACGGTGCTACCAATGATTTCAAATTTTTTGATAAAAACCTTGTTGGGAATATCTTCAATTATGTTGGGGGAAACGCCAGGAGTTGTTTCTTGTAATTCTGGCAGTATTTCTTCTAAGGATGGGAGAGGTTCTGGTTCTACTGGTTCAGGTTGGGATGGCAATGGCGAAATACCAGGCGGTGGCGATGGCGCGTTTTGTGCCTGAGCAAGATTCGCAATTGATAAAAGATAAAAAGAGAAAAACCAAAAGATATTCGTGAAAATGAATTTCAGTCTAAACATGTTGTTCGTAGGATATTGTGCAACAATCTACCTATTGTCATATTAATTACTAACTATTAACTACTAACTATTAACTTATTATTTATTAATACTTTTTGATTACAACTATGGTGAACTCCGGCAATTAGGATGATCAATTCCTGAATTTTGAGAGTTAGTTTCAGGAGCATGAGCAACTAGCCACAGATTGCCATCAGCTGTTTGTACCCAGCCTTGGGATTGTTGAATCACGGGATAATTATGTTGTGCGGTTTCACTTGCATATCTCGTGCGGACGCCTACTGACCCATCTTGACTAACTTGAATATCATCCCGATTTGACCAGCTAACCACCCGATCTACATTATCTAAACTGTCTTCTGATGTTGGTGTCACGCCACCTTTTCCTGTAATCAGAAAAGAACTACCCTTGGCAATTTTTTCATCCTCTACTTTACAAAGATTTTGGGCGATAATGCCTTCCGCATCAAGGGGAATATCTGGTAATTGAAAAACTCCCGAAGTCGGATCAACATCAGGAGTGTTAAAGACGATTTCTCCGTCAATACCTCTTTCAGAAGCTGCCGTAATTTCGCTATCGGAGTCTTGAAAAATTCCTTGAGTATTAATTCTAATATTGCCACCACGGCCTTCGATCGCATTGGCGGTAATGTCGCTATTTTCGATTAACGCGATCGCATCAGAGTTAATGATAATATCACCGCCTGTAGCTTCTTCTTGGGCATTGGTTGTGATTTCGCTGCTATTGCGTAGCAACAGCGTATCGGCATTATTTAGAGTAATACCACCTTGGTCGCCACTTCTCGTTGCAGCAGTCAGACTACCATTATCTAGAGTAATATCTTGAGCATTAATAGTTAGGCGTCCTGCTCCTCCTGTACCTGTCGCACTAACATTAATATTTCCTTCTTCGGATACCGTCAACCGAGGCGTAATAATATCTAGGTTTCCTGCCTCTCCCGTTTCAGTGGCATTGGTAAAAATACTACTATTAATTAACAATTCATCTCTAATAAGAACTTCTCCCGTTACCTCTACCGATTCTGTTGCATTGATAATTACAATACCGCCTGATCCACTCGCAAATGAGCCTGCACCTAGGCGTCCACCTTCACGAAGAATAAGGCTTTCTGCCTGAATATCTACTTTTCCTCCTAGTCCCGTTCCTAAATTACTCGCGGTGATAATGGCACTTTTTTCAATCAATAATTGTTTGGTTTCTAAGTCTATAGAACCAGCATTACCGTCAGCATCAGTCTCAGCGATCACAAAAATACCACTAAAACTTGATCCTATATCTCCAAGATTAGAACTGCCACTTAAAATAATTGAATTAGAAGAATTAATCGTAATATTTCCACCATTCCCAGTATCTCGTGCGGTTGTAGAAATAGCAGCACCTTCCAAAATACTTAAATCTTTAGTTTCAATTTTTATATTTCCTGCATTTCCTGAGTTTCCTAAATCTGTGGATACTACTTGTGAAAAAATACCACTAGCATTATCAGAATCTCTACTAAGGTCTCTACCTTCTAGCAATATAGATTCAGTAAAAATATCTATATTCCCCCCGTCTCCCTGGCCTATTGTACTGTTGCTAATCTGTCCACCTCCTTTTACTGCAAGCTGTTGGGTGGTGATGCTCAATCTTCCTCCATCTCCCGTTGCATCCTGTGCAACCCCAGCAAATAATCCACTGGAGAAAGTTCTACCATCATTTATCGTGACAGCGCCTTCAACCGTGATTGATTCTGACGCATCTATGATTAAATCAGCTCCTCGGCCAGAACTTCGAGTTCTAGTGCTAACTTGCCCTCCATCACTAATAATAAGGTTTTTTGTTGTAATACTTAGGGTTTTGCCTTCTCCTGTGGCATTATTCATCACTGCATTATTAACACTACTAATATTGAATCCATTAGAGCCTCTAATAGTTACTGATTCGGAACCTTCAATCTTGAGATTACCTGTTTCCATCCCAATAGGAAAAAACAAAACTTGGCTTCCTCCTTCTAGGGTAATATTCTCTCCTTGAAGCTCTATATTTCCTCCAAAGTTACCCCGAGTAACAACACGAGAATCACCAGACAAAATTAAATCTTTTCCTCGTAGCGTAAGTTCTCCTCCCCTATCGCCACCGCTCCTAACAATGCTTGAATCTAATTCAATATTTTGAAAATTTTCAACATTTTTATAATCTAATTTCCAGCCAATATCATCTGAAGACAACGAAACTAGATTGTTAGAAGCTATCGCGCCCAGTTCAATTCTTCCTTCATCAGCGCTTACAGTACTTCCATCTAAAATTATTTCTCCTCCCAAAAAAGCGAGTGTATTGTTTAGTGGGACTGCCAGAGTGGCACGATTAATTATATTTCCTGGATTTGTGCCTAGATCCAAACCCACTGGCGCAGTAATAGTAAGCAATGGTGACGTATCAGTTAGATTTGTACTAAATTCTGTTTGATCGTTAAAGAGTATAGTCTCAGCAGTAGTTGCTAAAAAAGAACCTCCAATATTTAGACTCGCATTTTCCCCAAATATAATGCCATTGGGATTCATTAAAAATAAATTGGCTGCACCCTGAGCTTCTAAGATCCCTTCAATATTAGAAATAGAATCTCCAGTAACGCGAGAAAAGATATTTTGAATTGCCTCAGTATTTTGAAAAGAAACAGTAGTTTGATTAGGGACAGAAAACTGCTCAAAACTATGGAAAAGATTATTTTCTCTAGTTGTTCCTCCATCAATTTTGATAATATTACCTTCAGAGTCAACTATAGAATTGTCTGGTAAACTTTGATCTGAAATAACTTGAGCGGTAGCAACTTGAGCCATTACTAGATTTAAGAAAAGACCAAAATTTAGGAGATAAGTACTAGGTTTCTTTTTCATCATTTC
>JBCCYD010000065.1:0-19315 GCA_039190385.1 Cyanobacteria bacterium P01_F01_bin.143
AATATTATGTCATCTGTACTTGCTAACGCGAGTGGTTTAGCAGGCAATTCGTGGTTTCCCTGGTGGTCAGGAAATGCTCGTTTCAAAAATGTTTCAGGCAAATTACTTGGCGCTCATGTTGCCCATGGAGGCTTAATTGTTTTCTGGGCAGGAGCCATAACATTGTTTGAACTTTCTCGATTTGATGTCTCCCAACCCATGTACCAGCAAGGTCTCATTGTTTTACCACATCTGGCTACTTTGGGCTGGGGAGTTGGTGCGGGAGGCGAAATATTAGATACCTATCCCTACTTTGTAATTGGCGCTCTACACCTAATCTCCTCAGCTTTTATAGGTTTTGGTGGTGTCTTCCATACTTTCTGGGGTCCAGAATATCTAGAAAATACCTCAGGTTTTTTTGGCTATCAGTGGCAAGATACCAATAAAATGACGAATATAATTGGAATTCACTTGATTTTATTGGGTTTAGGCGCTTTTCTACTGGTAGCTAAGGCAATGTTTTTCGGAGGGTTGTATGATCCTGTGATTGGTGATGTACGGGTGATTAGCAATCCGACTCTCAATCCATTGACGATCTATGGCTATCAAACTCATTTTGCAACCGTCGATAATTTAGAAGATGTAATAGGTGGTCATGTATATGTCGGAGTCCTCCTGATTTCAGGTGGTATTTGGCATCTGAGAACTAAGCCTCTTACTTGGACAAGAAATTTGTTTGTTTGGTCGGGGGAAGCTTATCTTTCTTATAGTTTAGGTGCTTTGTCTTTAATGGGATTTGTCGCTGCATATTTTTGTGCTGTGAATACTACTGTTTATCCCGAGGCTTTCTATGGTGCTCCCTTATCAATTCAGTTAGATATTTTTCCCTATTTCTCTGCCAATAATGATTCTATTTTACTCTCTTCGAGAACATGGTTAGCGAATGCTCATTTTTGGCTAGCTTTCTTCTTTCTTCAAGGTCATCTTTTCCATTCTCTGAAGGCTGCTGGTTTTGACTTTGGCAAAGGGAAAATTGACCCAGAGTACAATCGTCCTGAAGCGTTTTAGGGCAATAATGCATAGTAGTTTATGAGGTGTAATAAATGACCGCGATCGCTTATAATGAAAAACCGAAAATAGGATGGTGGGCAGGGAATGCCCGTTTTGTTGAGCTTTCAGGTAAGTTACTCGGAGCCCATGTTGCCCATGCTGGCTTAATCGTGTTATGGGCTGGAGCAATGACTTTCTTTGAAATTGCTCGTTATAATCCGGACTTACCCTTATATGAACAAAGTTTAATCATTTTGCCTCACTTGGCCACTCTAGGAATTGGCGTAGGTGATGGCGGACAAATTATAGATACCTATCCCTATTTTGTAATTGGGGTGTTTCATCTCATCTCCTCAGCAGTCTTAGGAGCTGGAGGTCTTTATCATACGCTACTTGGAGAAGAAGTCTTACGAGCTAATGATTATAATTTTCAAGGTTTTTTTGGCTATGATTGGAAAGATGACAATAAAATGACTAGTATTATTGGTATTCATCTAGTATTGCTAGGTTTGGGTGCTTATTTACTAGTGTTTAAAGCTATGTTTTGGGGCGGCGTGTTTGATCCTTGGGCTGGGGAGCTTGGGCAAGTTCGGATAATTACGGATCCGACGGTGAATCCAGCAAAGATTTTTGGTTATCTTGTAGGTGCTTCTGGCGAAGGTGGACTGGCAGCCGTTAATAATTTAGAAGATGTAGTTGGTGGTCACATATGGGTTGGCTCAATGTGTATATTGGGTGGCATATGGCAACCAGACCATTTAACTGGGCAAAGAAAGTATTGGTTTATTCTGGAGAAGCTTATCTTTCCTATAGTCTAGGTGCCGTAGCTTACATGGCATTATTTGCCGCATATTTTTGTACTGTAAACAATACTGTTTATCCTGAAGTATTTTATGGCCCTGTAGGTCTAATCGAAACTACCACAGGAGTTGTCACTGCCCGGGGTTGGTTGGCAAGTTTCCATTTTGTCTTTGCCCTATTGTTTCTTTTTGGTCATATTTGGCACGCTCTTAGAGCTAGGGGCGCAGCTGCTGGTTTTGATTTCGGCAAAGGTGATACTCTAATTACTTTTTCTGGTGATCCTCAAGTTGGTAATCTTGATACGCCTCTCAACTCATCTGATTTTAGTCTTTGGCTGCTGAAATATCTACCGATTTATCGCCCAAGACTCTCTCCCCTATTCCGAGGACTAGAAATTGGTATGGCTCACGGATACTGGCTGTTTGGGCCATTTGCTTTGCTTGGTCCCCAAAGATCGACGGAACAAGGTAATTTAGTTGGTGTATTGAGTGCTTGTGGTCTGATAATCATCCTGACAGTCGCTTTATCTATCTATGGAAATGCTTCTTTTAGAAAGGAATTTGATCCTGATCGTTTAACCTATGCCACCGCTAATCCCGTTGTCCCCGAATCTTTGAAAACCGTTGATGGTTGGAGCCAATTTGCTGCTGCCTTTTTTGTCGGAGGCGTGGGAGGAGCATTTTTTGCTTATTTAGTCTATGATAACCTAGATATCTTGCAAGGCATTTTTACAGGCAATCTTTAGCTGTAGAAAAAAATATTTTCAAGAGAAAATATTTTTTGGATTTTATTGCTAAAGATTACCAATAATGATATGATTCATTCATGACATTTTCTTCACGTTCTAAATGTTCTATTCATTGAGTCTTAGGGAATTAGCGAAATAACAATCTAATCCCTCAGCTCTTTTCTCTGAAGTCTTTTATGGCTTTCTCTATTCTATCCTTTAGCTCTCACAAAGAGGTTTGTTTATGATCTATGGAAAAATAATTGTTTATCAGTTTTATGATAATTAATTGCAATTATTTGTTTTGGAGCTAGGAAGAAAAAAATAGAGATTTCACAATTTGCTTTGAGTCTTATAAGATATTGCTGTCCTTGTTGGGTGAAAATCTTGCTCCGACATCTTAATCAAAACAACTTTTATTGATTTTGTCCTTGTCGTAATCAAGAGATGCCCATTATCGAAGGACAGCAAATCAAGGCGAAGCAATAACAAATTTTCCTTGAAGTTAACTAACTAATTTATTAAACACAAAACAGGAGTATTCAATGAGTAAAGTTGGTCTTTTTTATGGTAGTACTACAGGCAAAACTGAAGCAGCAGCAGAAATGATTCAGAGTGAATTCGGTGGAGATAGTGTAGTAACTCTCCATGAAATTGCTGATGCTAGTGATAGTGATTTTGAGGGTTATGAGTACATAATTATTGGTTGCCCTACCTGGGATATTGGCGAATTGCAAGCAGACTGGGATGGCTTTTTCTCTGATGAATTAGATAATATCGATTTTAGCGGTAAAACTGTTGCCTATTTCGGAACAGGTGACCAAATAAACTATGAAGAGAATTTCCAAGATGCGATGGGAATTCTTGAAGAGAAAATTTCTAGTCTTGGCGGCAAAACCGTAGGTAATTGGCCAACCGATGGCTATGATCATGAATCGTCTAAAGCAGACAAAGGTGGAAAATTTGTCGGGCTCGCTTTAGATGATGATAATCAATCAGAATTAACTGAGCCTCGGATTAAGCAATGGGTATCACAAGTTAAAGGAGAATTTGGCATTTAAGTTTTCCCGGTGAGTTCTCTTCTCTGGGTTGAGAGAAAAGGTAGTTGTTTTATTGTCCTATATTTTCATCACTTTTTCTCTTTCTTCTTTCTTCTACTTATAGCGTTTCTCAAATTGACGAGGTACAAAATCATAAGCTAATCGCTTATAAAATAAGATTTTAGGTGTACTGTATTGAAGCGAGAAACGCTATATGAGAGTAAAGTAATTTAATAATCACATCGCATCATATATCTACGTTTGGTTATAATAGACCACAAAAAAATTCAGAATTTAAAGTTTTCCCGGTGAGTTCTCTTCTCTGGGTTAAGGGAAAAGGTAGTTGTTTTATTGTCCTATATTTTCATCACTTTTTCTCTTTCCTCTTCAATTTGTGCTGTCAGAGAAAATAAATAATCGCGTTACGTTTTATGTTTGGTTAGTACAAGTCAAAATTTAAGGTTTGCCTGGTAAGTTCTCCTTCTCTGGGTTGAGAGAAAAAGTAGTTGTTTAATGGTTATATCTTGCTATTACTTTTTCTCTTTCTTCTTCAATTTGCGATACTGAATTCAAGAATATGCTCCATTTAATATTTTGTATTTTCCTTTGGTCAACTATTGGTAGTTTTATAATTTGGAAATTATTAAAGGAAGCACATCAAGGAGTGAGCTATATCAGAAAAATGCATCAAATTCCTTGTTCTAATTGTATCTATTTCACGGGAAATTATCGTCTCAAATGTACTGTTGACCCGATAAAAGCATTAACAGAAGATGCGATCGCTTGTAGAGATTTTGAGACCAAGTCTTATTATTCAATTAATGAAGTGATAATTAATAAGTAGAATTAAGTCATTTTGGATAATATCTTAGGACTTGGAGATAAAAAAATTTTTATCTCCCCAAGTTCCTAGTATTTATTTTGAAAGCTACGCTTTTGATTGCAACTGAGTGTTATTTGATCTCTTCAACGCATAAAGCGTTGGTTTCTGGCTTCGACAGTTCGACAATCTTATCGGATAAAAGCATAATTACAATGTTTTTTTTAGTGTCACTATCAAGGACGATAAATTGTGCACCTGGCGTTAGACCCAAGGCTATCAACTTACCGATATAGCCTCCATAAGCTTTTTCGTAGCCAACTATTGTGCCAACAGAACCCAGAGATAATTCTTTGATATATGTCCAAGCTTGCATTAGTATTCTCTTCCCATATCTATTAATGAAGGCAATTGCTCAGACTAATATTTATCCAAATAAGATAAATAATAACGAGTTTGCCACTTGTCATATAATTACTATCAATAGTAATATCATAATCAAGACTTATTAGTAAATACTTTCAAGTAGATTTAAGAATTTTTATGATTATTTTAAGAAGAACTACTAGTAACGAATGCCTATCTATTTATTCTGGGGAGAAGATGATTTTGCGATCGCGAAATCTGTAAAAAAACTCCAAAGCCAAATCTTAGATCCCAACTGGATTGATTTTAATTACCATAGTTATCCAGGAGACAATGTAGAAAATATCATTGAAGGCTTAAACGAAATTATGACTCCTCCTTTTGGCATGGGAGGTCGTCTCGTTTGGTTAGAAAACACGACAATTTGTCAGCAATGCAGTACTGATTTGTTATCCGAATTACAGCGAACTTTGCCCGTAATTCCTGAGACTTCTCATTTACTCTTAACGAGCAGGAAGAAAAGTGATCGCCGCTTAAAATCTAGTAAGCTAATAGAAAAATACGCTCAAGTCACAGAATTCAGTTTAATTCCCTATTGGAACATTGATGCAATCAAGCGAAATATTCGCCAAACAGCTTCTGAAATGGAAGTCAAACTCACTACAGGCGCGATCGAGTTGCTCAGTGAGTCGATAGGCAATAATACTCGTCAACTGTATAACGAATTAGAAAAATTAAGTCTTTTTTATCAGGATAAATCAGGAACAAACCAAGTAATTGATGTTGATGCGGTCTCAGCTTTGGTGATATCTAACACGCAAAACAGTTTACAATTAGCCGCAGCCATCCGCGATCGCGAAATCGAAACTGCTTTAACTCTAGTCAATGACCTACTAAATCGTAATGAACCGCCCCTAAGAATTGTGGCAACTTTGGTCAGACAGTTTCGGACTTGGGCAATGCTCAAAAGCCTATGGGAATCGGGAGAAAGGGATCTTAAAACAATTGCAAATATGGCAGAAATTGGCAATCCTAATCGACTAAAATATATTTATCGAGAAATACAGTCAGTTTCAGCCGAGCAATTATTAGCTAGTTTTTCCATACTTTTATCCTTAGAATATGGTTTGAAAAGAGGCGCGATCGCCAAAGACATCCTGCAAACTAAGACTGTGGAATTATGTAGCTTATTCTAGACAATATTTACTTAAAGCAAATACATGGTGTGCGATCGCAAATTGTTTGTGATCGTATTCTCCCAGTTATTCAACTAACCAACGCACTGCATCTTTAGTTTGGTGACAAAATACTAAGTTTAAAGCGATTTCTTGTCACAAAGATAATAACTGTAGTATTACTCAATGTTTTATAATGTTTGCTCGCCAATCTTAGGTAAATTTAGCTACAATGTTCTTAGTTAAAGTTAGCTAGAATACATCCAGCATTTAACAGTAAGGGGCCGTAACGGTTTCGACAGGTTGGTGAAAGCTAATCTGTGACTCAGGTCGAGAGCGAGTCTCCTCTCGCAAATCAAGACTCAAATCTAAATATAGATGCAAACAACATCGTAAAATTCGAGCGTCAGGCTGTATTTGCCTAGACCCAAACTGAGGTCTGCTCGCTTTTAGCCGGACTCCGTTAAACGCTAAAACGAAACCCCAACGGATGCACTCTTTAGTTACTTCTGGTTAACTAATGCAGTAAAGACCTTACCAGAACATCCTGCCATCAGGGATAAGTGATGGTTCCCGTTCTGAGGATCAGAAGAACTAAACCTGTGAACGAGCGGAAAGTCAATAATCAGTCTGGACAGCAGTTCGACTCTGCTCGGCTCCATTTTTTCCAAGAAATTTTACTTTTGAACAGGGTTTTCCACAAAAACCCTAGTTTTTCCACAAATTTTTCCGACTTTTCCACAAAAAATAAAGGTTTGGTTAACAGAGTATTAAATCTATCTTAAACTGCGGAATATCTCATTCCTGGTAATTGAGAGATTACGCCCATTAATTCTAATTGAGATAAAGAAGCTAGTAATTTACCGGTATCTAGCCCTGTTTTTTCTGCGATCGCGTCTAGAGAAAGAGGTTCATCACTCATAATCGACATAATTTTGGCTAATTCTGGTTCCAAATGGGAAAAATCCTGGTTTTGCGGTGGTGCACTAGGACTATCTGACTTTGAAGCTGAAAAATCTAAGGTTAATTGCGATGAAGTATGGCGATCGCTCTGGAGAGAATCCAGCATGGGAATGCTTTGCAACATTTCTAGTAAATGAGCCTCACTCAAGATCACATGACCACCTCGATTCAATAAATCTAAACAGCCAATAGCTTGTTTATTATCCAAAGTTCCTGGTAAAACATAGACATCTCGACAAAAATCATTAGCAAAACGCGCTGTAATTAAAGCTCCAGATTTCTGGGGTGCTTCCATAATTAAAACGGCACGAGATAAACCCGCAATAATTCGATTGCGTGCTGGGAAATTGCCCCGTTCTGGCTTAGTGTTAGCGGGATATTCACTCAAGAGCAAACCGTCTTTTTCTATTTGATGGTAAAGCTTTTGGTTACTATAAGGATAAATTCTATCTACTCCTGTGCCTAAAACGGCAATCGTTCTTCTGTTAGCTCTAAGGCAACTCCAATGAGCTTCGGTATCAATGCCTGTTGCCATTCCCGAAACAATAAGAAAGCCTTGTTTGGCAAGAGTTTGAGCTATTTTGCGAGTCCAATTTTTAGCATAGGCAGTAGGATAACGAGTTCCCACAATTGCGATCGCGGGAATGCGACCTAGATTTTCTTGTAAATCTACTTTTCCCCGATAGTACAAAACTGGTGGTGGACTAGGAATTTCTAATAATAATCGAGGATATTCTGGATCAGCTGGAGTCCAGAATTGGGGATTATCCTTAAGATGCTCTTCTAATAATTGTTCGGGATTTATTTTGGAGCGTTCTACTGGAACTACCGAGCTAAGTTGTCCCCCAAAACCTTCTACTTTGACTAATTCTGCGATGGGCAATTTCCAAGCTTGAGCAAGAGAGCCAAATTCTTCGGCAATTCTTTTGAGAATAGTCGGACCAACCCACGGAATATGAGACCATGCTAACCAATAAGCTTTTTCTTGTGACACAGATTAATTAAGTAATAAATTAAGGTAGTTGTTCTCTGAATTCGCCTAGATTCTAGCAAATTCAATTTCTATTTTTGTTTAAGTATTTGATAGAAACCAAGATATTTTCGCGATCGCATCTTGTAAAACTTCTGGTTCCTGAACCAAAGCAAATCTGACATAACCTTCGCCTGATTTACCGAAACCCGCTCCAGGAGACAATGCAACTCCAGTTTGAGCCACTAATTTAGTACAAAAATCAATGGAATTATCTTGCCAAGGTTTTGGTAATTTTGCCCAGATATACATCGTGGCTTCTGGTTTAGGAACTTGCCAACCGATATTTTTCAGGGCTTGGACGGCAGTATCTCTACGAGTTTGAAAGATTTTCATTGTTTCGGTAACAGGATCTTGGGAACCAGATAATGCTGCGATCGCGCCGTTTAAAATTCCTAAATATTGATTAAAATCCACTACTGCTTTAATTTGCCGCAAAGCTTTTATCAGCTCTCGATTACCAATGGCATAACCAACCCGAAATCCTCCCATGCCATAGGATTTGGACAGAGAGAAAAACTCAATGGAAATTTCTTTTTTGGGGTCTGCCTGCAAAATTGAAGGGGGTTGGGCAGCGTTTTCAAATACAAGATCTACATAGGGAAAATCATGGACTAGGACTAAATTATGTTGGCGACAAAAAGCGACTGCTGATTCAAAGAAGGTTAAAGGCGCGATCGCAGTTGTGGGATTATGGGGATAACTTAAAACCATCATTTTGGCCTTAGCTAAGACTTCGGCCGGGATATCTGCGAAAACGGGTAAAAATTGATTTTCCGCTAACAATGGCATGGTGTGGATTTGGCCGCCTGCTAGGTAAACACCTCCTGAATGGGAAGGATAACCAGGATCGAGTAAGAGGGCGATATCTCCTGGATTAAGAATTGCTAGTGGTAAATGGGCGGTAGCTTCCTGGGAACCGATTAATTGCAAGACTTCAGTTTCTGGATCTACAGTAATGCCGAATTTTTTTGTGTACCAAGCGGCGGCAGTTTCACGGAATTTTTGGGTGCCGTTGAAGAGGAGATAACCGTGGGTAGTGCGATCGCCTAATGAATCTGCGATCGCGCTTAGGATATTTTCAGCTACGGGTAGATCCGAGGAACCTAAAGAAAGATCGATAATCTTTTTTCCTTGTTGTCTGGCCAATGTTTTCGCGCGATCCATATCGGCAAATACATTATTCGCAAGGGGTTGTATGCGATCGGCAAGTTTCATGTGTTTTCTTTTGTGGGAGTACGGCTTAATCTTTTCTATATTAGATAATTGTTAAACTCAATTGAAGTTTATTGATTAAATCTCCATGACTGGAATTGAAGAAATCCTAATTGCTGCTGCGATTAAAGGTGGAGTGAGTTAGTGTTGCGAGAATCTCAGTGTTGAGGTAACTGAATCAGTTTTAGAAGATTCTTTTATTTTTACTTTAATGCCTGATCGTACTTAATTTAATTTGGCGACCACAATTGGAACCTATAGTTATAGTGTAGTTAAGATTGTCTTGGCTGTCATAAGAGGAATATTTGAGATCGCTGTTATTGTGGCAATTTTTAATGTTCTATCTAAAACTTGTTGCTCTGCTATTCCGCGATATTATCGAAGCTAAAACAGATGGCAACTGGACTTAGTTTAATACCTAAGTAATCGTTTTTTGACATACATAATACTACAAACTAGAATCGAAATGTAGTACGCAAAAACAAACAGGTATGAAGTCTTTTAATCAAGAGATAGGCAAAATAAAAGAAGCCCGTCGTAAGTTACAGGTACAACCAAAGCCTTATTTGGAAGATAATGGGGATGATGAACCTGTATATGTCACTCAAACTTACATTAATGCGATTGTAGAGCTAAAAAGACTGTGCCACAACCAGGAATTGAAAGATGTATTGAACCGAGTAATGTCTGTCCTGGCTAGAGCTATGAACCACAAAAGCAGATACTTTAATTTGAATAAAGAGTTTGTTAGATACATACATCAGCAATGTTTGTTAGCTGTTTTGTATGATGGCAGACATAATCTCCCTAGCAATGGTAATTCAGTTAAACCAAACCGTGCATTAGTGTCTAACTACCTGGCAGAAATGGAAGACTGCTTGCTTGAGATTGAACAGGGATTGGCAGAAGCGAAGATACTGAGTAAATCAAGCCGAAAAAATAATATAAATATTTCTGTTTATTCAAAGTATACTTACCAACTCACGTTTTTTGTTCATCATTATCAAGAAAGCTGTGTTCAAAAGTATGAATCTGTTATAACTTTCAAGTCTAGGAAACAAGCCAGGGATGGCATTAAGCGTTTTAGAAGGGAAATTTCCAGTAGATTTTCTTACACTGACGAAATTGAAGTAAAAGATGTCAGCAGTCTTCCCTATAGAGAAGACTTTGCTTTGGCTATGGAGGAAATGGGTTACAGTCCCATCCACAAAAACATTGAAACTGCTATTGAACAGATTCAAAAGAAGATAGATTTCAAACCGATTGAGTCCAAAGATCGTCCGAGACAGGATTGTCAAAAATTAATTGGCAAGTCTGTACTTATCAGTGCAAAGAAAACGAATAGGCGTGACAGAAAAAGATTTTTATACAAAGATGTAACTGTTGACTATTTGGAAGAAGTTAATGGTATTTATCACAACTTTCATTTAAAAGTAGATCATATTTGGGCAGTAGAGAATTTTAATTTTAGCTCTGAGTTAGGAAATAACAGAATCGCTTTTGTAGCTACCAGTCAAGAATATACAAGACAAGATGGTAGTAAAAGTGTTGGCTTTATCAAAGCAGAAAATGAAACTAAGGAGTACATTAACGAATTATTAATTTCTTCTATACTATTCTTTTCTGGAGGTATTATTCGTTCACAATCCAATATAGCTTCTCAATTTCTTTTTTATCTGTATCACGTGATTAGTGAAGAAGTTAGAGAAGCTTTTGAGATTGGCAAAAGTACTACTGAAGATCAAAAAATCTGCATACACTTTCAGAAATTGCTGAATTTCGTGGAAGAAATTTATTCACTAGCAGTTATGTGTGTAGCTAACTTGCAACCAGGCAATGTTTACATAGCTCTTGAAGAATTTATCCAGACAGGTGAAATCCTTCCTGGGATGAGATTTCCTAGCTAATTGAGATGAAAACACTTAATCCTACTCATATTGTTTGATGTAGCTTGATATTCCCTCTTACCCATAACTCTCCATATCAAAAAAATCTCTCAAAAATCCCAACAGTAGGTACAATAAACGATTGTTCCATGTCTCTAAGCTGCTAATGACAGAAACTACTCCTTTTTCTCCCGAAGAAATTGCTGCTGAAGGTCTTAAACCCGAGGAATACCAAGAAATAGTCTCAAGATTAAATCGTCATCCCAATAAAGCAGAACTCGGCATGTTTGGTGTCATGTGGTCAGAACATTGCTGCTATAAAAATTCTCGACCACTATTAAGTCAATTTCCCACCACAGGCGATCGCGTTCTCGTGGGGCCTGGGGAAAATGCAGGAGTAGTAGATCTGGGCAATGGTTTACAACTAGCCTTCAAAATTGAATCCCACAATCATCCCTCTGCGGTAGAACCATTTCAAGGCGCAGCCACAGGAGTCGGCGGTATTCTCCGCGATATCTTTACTATGGGTGCTCGGCCGATCGCGATTCTTAATTCTCTGCGCTTTGGTAACCTCGAAGATGCTCGAACCCGCCGCATCTTTCAAGGTGTAGTCGAAGGAATAAGTCACTATGGCAACTGTATTGGAGTACCCACTGTCGGCGGTGAAGTTTACTTTGATCCAGCTTATACAGGCAATCCGCTTGTTAATGCTATGGCATTGGGTTTAATGGAAACCGATGAGATTGTTAAGGCTGGAGCATCAGGAATTGGGAATCCTGTTTTATACGTCGGTTCAACTACTGGCAGAGATGGCATGGGAGGAGCCAGTTTTGCTAGTGCCGAACTTACCGATGATTCTATGGACGATCGCCCTGCGGTACAAGTCGGCGATCCTTTCCTCGAAAAATCTTTAGTCGAAGCTTGCCTCGAAGCCTTTAAAACTGGTGCAGTTGTGGCCGCCCAAGATATGGGTGCAGCAGGTTTGACTTGCTCTACAGCGGAAATGGCAGAAAAGGGCAATGTGGGCATTGAACTAGATTTGGATAAAATTCCCGCTCGGGAACAGGGCATGATTCCCTATGAATATTTGCTCTCAGAATCCCAAGAAAGAATGCTCTTCGTCGGAGAAAAAGGCCGAGAACAAGAATTAATTGATATTTTCCATCGCTGGGGACTTCATGCTGTAGTGGCAGGAGAAGTTATTGCCGAACCTATTGTAAGAATCTTATTCCAAGGAGAAATTGCTGCTAATATTCCCGCCCGAGCGCTGTCGGAAGATACACCAATTTATAAGCGAGAATTACTTCAAGAAGCTCCTGAATATGCTCAACAAGCCTGGCAATGGACAACTGATGAGTTACCTGCCTGTGATTATGAAGGTTTATTTGTCAGTGAAAATTATCTCACTTGGAACGATATCCTACTCAAATTATTAGATACTCCCACGATCGCGTCGAAACAATGGGTTTACCGCCAATATGATCATCAAGTACAAAATAACACGATCCTCTTACCCGGTGGTGCCGATGCTGCGGTAATCCGAGTTCGTCCCATCGATACTAAACCAGAAGATTGCCAAACAGGAGTTGCTGCAACCACCGATTGTAATCCTCGTTATGTCTACCTCAATCCCTACGAAGGAGCAAAATATGCAGTAGCTGAAGCTGCTAGAAATCTCAGTTGTGTTGGTGCCGAACCCATAGCGGTTACTGATAATCTCAACTTTGGTAGCCCAGAAAAGCCCATTGGCTATTGGCAATTAGCCAATGCTTGTCGTGGTGTTGCCGATGCTTGTCGCGAGATGAATACTCCTGTCACGGGCGGAAATGTTTCTCTCTATAATGAAACATTAGATTCGGATGGCAATCCTCAACCTATTTATCCAACTCCCGTAATTGGCATGGTGGGTTTAATTCCCGATATTACTAAAATCTGCGGTCAATCCTGGACTAAAAAAGGAGATCTAATTTATCTCCTAGGCTCCCCATCTCCCCATTTCCCCATCCCCCCATCTCCCCTCGCAGCATCAGAATATTTGGCCGTAATTCATGACACTATTGCCGGTAAGCCTCCTGAAATAGATTTTAAACTTGAAAAAGTAGTACAAGAAGTTTGTCGCGCCGGAATTCGTCAAGGATGGATTAATACTGCCCATGATTGCGCTGAAGGTGGATTAGCCGTTGCCCTAGCAGAATCTTCTATTGGTAATGGTTTTGGGGCAGATATTAATCTTGATATAACCACAGAACAACGACTTGATGAAGTCTTATTTGGTGAATCAGGAAATCGAATTATTGTGGCGGTAAATCCTGCCCACCAAGCTGATTGGGAAACTTATTTACGTGAGAATTTGGGCGATCGCTGGTCAAAATTGGGTTCTGTCACAGAGCAAGGCGCATCTTTAAAAATCATTACCAATGAAAATTTGGCGTTAATTAATGTTAAGATTAGTAACATTAAGAAAACCTGGCAAGATTCTATAGAAAAAAGACTTCAAGTATCTTAGTTTCTTACTTAATTCGGAGCAAAAAGTGAGTTTTTCGGCAATAATCTTGATTTTTAAAAGTTAAGATAATGTTAGGAAGCTGATTTTGATGATGATGTATTTCGAAACATAATTTAGACATTTAGACCACTACCTGCAATCTAGGAGCCAAATTATTAGGATGATGCCCCAAAAATCCCTCTCTTCGGAGCAAAACTTCTCAGTAACCTCTGGCGACGAGCGACCAGATAAACCAGAAGAAGCTTGTGGAGTATTCGGAGTCTATGCACCAGAAGCAGATGTGGCAAAACTCACTTATTTTGGGCTATATGCCTTACAGCATCGAGGGCAAGAATCAGCAGGCATTGCCGCATTCGATGACGACAAAGTGCATTTGCACAAGGATATGGGTTTAGTTTCCCAAGTATTTAACGAAGAAATTCTCGAAACCTTAACCGGATATATGGCTGTTGGTCATAATCGTTATTCCACTACTGGATCTAGTCTCAAGGTTAATGCTCAACCTGCGGTATTAGACACTAGATTAGGCAAACTGGCGTTAACTCATAATGGAAATTTGGTTAATGCTTTAGAACTTAGAGAAAAACTGCAAAAAAAAGATCGCTGCTTTCTAACGACTACAGATTCAGAAGCCATTGCCCTGGCGATCGCAGAAGAAGTAGATAACGGTAAAAATTGGCTACAAGCTTCCCTTACTGCTTTTAATATGTGTTCGGGAGCCTATAGTTTAGTTATCGGAACTCCCCGTGGCATGATTGGAGCACGAGATCCTCACGGAATTCGTCCTTTGGTCATTGGAACGATCCAAGGGGAAAAAACTCGTTATGTTTTATCATCAGAAACCTGTGGTTTAGATATCATCGGAGCAGAATATCTTAGAGATGTCAAGCCAGGAGAACTGGTCTGGATTGACGAATCAGGTCTAGCTTCCTTTCATTGGGGTCAAGAACCAGACAGAAAACTCTGTGTCTTTGAAATGATCTATTTCGCTCGTCCTGATAGTTTAATGCATGATGAAACTCTTTATAGCTATCGATTACGTTTGGGAGAACAATTGGCACGAGAATCTCTAGTAGATGCCGACATGGTTATGGGCGTCCCCGATTCAGGAATTCCTGCCGCGATCGGATTTTCTCGTAAATCGGGAATCCCTTTTGGTGAAGGTCTGATTAAAAATCGCTATGTAGGTCGAACTTTTATTCAACCGACTCAGTCGATGCGGGAAGCCGGGATTAAAATGAAACTCAATACCCTTAAGGATGTCCTCACAGAAAAACGGGTTATCATTGTCGATGATTCTATTGTTAGAGGTACAACTAGCCGTAAGATAGTTAAAGCCTTGCGGGAGGCCGGAGCTAGCGAAGTACATATGCGAATTTCCTCTCCTCCAGTAACTCATCCTTGTTTTTATGGCATAGATACCGATACTCAAGATCAATTAATTGCTGCGACTAGTTCAATTAAAGAGATCGAAGCCCAAATCGGAGTTGATTCTTTAGCCTATTTAAGCTGGGAAGGCATGCTAAATGTCACAGGTCAAAATCCGCGAAGTTTCTGCTCGGCATGTTTTACTGGTGATTATCCAATTAATATTCCCGATCGCGTTAAAAGATCTAAATTGCTTTTAGAAGCAGTTCGTTAAAATTTTTCTCCAATTCTGCAAAAAACCCATCTGGTATATTTATTAGATGGGTTTTTGTGGTAATTAAATTAGTGAATTAGAACTACATGAAATGAGGTTGATGACGAACTAGGTTCAGGAATTCTTCGCGAGTTTTTTGGTCTTCTTGGAAAACTCCTAACATGGCACTAGTGACAGTCCAAGAACCAGGCTTTTGCACCCCACGCATTGACATGCACATATGAGTTGCTTCCATAACAACAGCTACACCTTGAGGTTCTAAAGCTTCTTGAAGAGCCTCTGCTACTTGACGAGTGAGACGCTCTTGTACTTGAAGACGACGAGCATACATCTCAACAATTCGGGCCAACTTACTCAAACCCACTACCTTTTGATTGGGAATATAAGCAACATGAGCTCTACCCATAAAGGGCAACATGTGATGTTCGCAAAGACTAAAAAAGTTGATGTCTCTGACCAAGACCATTTCATTATGTCCTTCATCAAAGATGGCATTATTAATAATTGTCTCTAGGGACTGGTTGTATCCTTGAGTCAGAAATTGCATTGCCTTAGCAACTCTTTTAGGTGTTTTCAGCAATCCTTCACGGTCTGGATCTTCCCCTAAGGACTCTAAGATTACTCTCACGGCATCTTGCAGGCGTTCTTCTGACTTTTCTGCTTCCTGCTGAATAACTACTTCTTTACCGTTATGGGTATTACGATCTGGCCTAGTAACAACCTGTTCGATCAAACTAGATTGTAAGCCATTAAGTGAAGCACTAACGCCATTGTTGGATTTTAAGCCATTGGTAGAAGAATTAGAACCGTTGGAAAAAGCTGTTGTCATAATAAATTCCGAGTAAAACTTTGATCTCTTGCTATTTGTTATTGAGGAAAAACGTTATGAGAAAATAACTTACAAAGCCCCTCCACTGGGCATAACAGTCATTTCTTCTATTACCGCTTGTGATGGTAATAAAGCTGCATGGAGAATTGTTTGAGCGACAATTTCTGGAGTTAGCATTGCATCGCGATTAAAATCTGCTTTGACTGTATCTGTATCCCAAATGGGTGTGTTTACCGCCCCTGGGGAAATGATCACAGCACGAATACCATTAGCTCTTTCTTCGATCGCTAAGGTTTTAGTAAGAGCCACCAACCCGGCTTTGCTGACGCTATAGGCTCCCCAATCAGGAAAGGCATTACTCGCAGCAATTGATGCCACATTAATAATGGTTCCAGAACGGCGATCGCGCATTGACGGGAGAATTCCTTGGATGCACTGAAAGACACTAGTAAGATTAAGATTCATTACCTGTTGCCAATCTTCCAAGGAGGTAGCTTCTAAACTATTGGTATAGCCCATTCCCGCATTATTAACTAAAATATCAATTCCGCCAAAGTCTTGAGCAATAGCTGCTAAACGATCTTTGACTAGAGTGATTTCTACTAAATCTACAGGATAGGATTTTGCTTCTACTCCCAACGCTATGGCAGAATCAACCACTGCTGATAAATTAGCAGAAGCACGACTGACTAAGGCCAGATTAATTCCAGCTTTGGCAAATGCGAAAGCTGTTGCCTTACCGATGCCGCTACTTGCTCCCGTAATAATCGCTCGTAGTTGGGTTGGGGGTGGATTCATACTAATGGCTTGTACTTTTTTCGCTCTTTAAGTTTCAGGCTATTCCAGCTAAATTCGGCAGCAAAAGGCACAAAGAAATTTTTTGCTGCTTTAGAAATATTTTTGCTAGATAGAATAGTTACTTCTTTGGTTAGTCTTGGTTGTTGGTGACCAAATAGGATTGTTTTGAGCCTATCTAATACAAGGATAGGTAGGGTCAAGCAATCGCAAGTAGAAACAATAATTACATGATCGTCAAGAAGATTATGTAAAGAAATGTTTCCTCGAATTATTATAGCACTCTCATATTCTTAATAAAACATAAAATTTCCCATTTTTCGGGTTAATAACAGATTAGGCTTTAGCTTACTTGTTCAAATACACCCATTTTGCGGAATTTTTCGTAGCGCAATTGCCGGAGCTGTTGGGCGCTTATTTCCGATAAACGCTCGATATTTTCCCAGATTGCTTGTTTCAGTGTTGCGGCGGCTTCGAGGGGTTCGGAATGCGCTCCACTGGGTGGTTCGGTCAGAATTGTATCGATTAAACCTAATTGTTTTAAATCCTTAGATGTGATTTTTAGGGCGGCGGCTGCTTGAGGAGCTTTCTTGGCATCTTTCCAGAGAATTGCGGCACAGGCTTCTGGGCTGGCTACTGTATATACTGAATGTTCAAACATTAATATATGATCGGCGACTCCTATACCGAGAGCGCCACCCGAGCCACCTTCACCAATGATGGTCGTAATAATGGGGACTTCAAAGCTAAACATTTGCCTTAAGTTATAGGCGATCGCTTCTCCTTGTCCTAGTTTCTCCGCTTCTACTCCTGCCCAAGCACCCGGAGTGTCAATGAAAGTCAGGATGGGCATACCGAATTTGTTAGCATGTTCCATTAAACGTAAAGCTTTGCGATAACCTCCGGGAGCGGCCATACCAAAGTTACGAGCGACATTGTCCTTGGTGTCCCGACCTTTTTGGTGACCCATTAAAACTACTGGTCTACCGTTAATACGGCCAACTCCTCCGACTAAGGCCGGATCATCATGGCCACTGCGATCGCCATGGATTTCTAGCCATTCATCAGTAATTGCCTGAATATAGTCAAGGGTGCTGGGACGACGAGGATGACGAGCTAACTGAAGTCTTTGGGCCGGAGTTAGAGAGCCAAATATTTCTTTGCGTAGCGTATTTGATCTCTCTTCTAGCTGAGCAATCTCACCCGAAACATCTACCTGATTTTCTGCCGCCAATTGTCGAATCTGCTCGATACGTGATTCTAGTTCACATAAAGGCTTTTCAAAATCTAGGAGAAAACTTTTGCGCTCGTTTTTTGCCATGTCTTGTCTCGGGAACCATACCAATAGTCCCTAATTATGCCTTATTATGGTTTCTTTGAATATCGATTATTGAAATATACAAAAGAAAAGCCTGATTGCAGTAAGTGGGAATAATCCGAGTTGATTTTTCAATCTGAATTATTCCCAATCAAGCCAAGTTTAATCCAAAAGTCTAATGCGATCCAACCTCACAATTATCAAATCTTAAGCATATTGTCTATAAGCTATAATCTATACTGTATAGGTAGTAAAAATAGTCCGATAGTTACTAATGAAACTGCAAGTAAAACCCCAGTTAGCAGTCCTCAGAGCAAAGCACGACAAAATTAGCCAATCAGAGCTATCAAGACAAACAGGCATTACCAAAAAACAACTTAGCGCCCTAGAAACAGGCAAAACTAAGGGAATTACCTTTGAAACCTTAGCCAAACTCTGTTTATTTTTTGATTGTACTCCCAACGAACTATTGCAATTAGAAGAAATAGCAGAAATAGAGACATCTCCAACTAAAGAAGAATTATCTTTAGCCGATGAAATTATTGCGCGGGGATTAAGCCGTGCGATAAACTCTCCGCAAAGACCTACTTCAGAAATTTGGGCAGAGTTTGATGCTGTCAGAGCTAAACTAGCTAACTCTGCTACGAATCCAGACAAATTAGTGCATCAAGACATTTAGTAATTAAGTGATTAAGGTTATCATCGACACTTCTGTTTTTGTTGCTGCACTTCTCAGTAAGAATCAAACCAACGCACCAGCCCAAATCATTAATGCTTGGCGAGAAGAGAAATTTATTCTGGTTATGGCACCACCATTAATGCGAGAGCTAGTGGTGAAACTGATTCAAAAAAATATTCCGCTAACTGAAATCGAAAACCTGGTAGCAATTATCGGAGAAATCGCTCTACAGATTCCTGGTATCTATGAAGCAAGTCGGTTAGACGATATCGATCCAGATGACAATATGTTTTTGGCAGCAGCCTATGAATCTAATGCTGACTATTTGGTTAGTTTAGACAAAAAGCACTTGCTGCCACAGCAATTCCAAATTAGGAATGTAGCTAAGGATACAGAAATAATGTTGTTTATCTTCAGAAGCTGATGAAGAAAGAAATCTAAGGTTAGAGATGAATCAAGAAAGACCTTTGGAGGATATGGCGCTTAGTTTTCCA
>JBCCYD010000066.1:0-19299 GCA_039190385.1 Cyanobacteria bacterium P01_F01_bin.143
AATCTATCCGAAAACCGCGTGTTCGACTGATCATTGCTCCGTTCCCTGACCGACAAAAGAATCAAGAGGATTTCTTCTTTTCGCCAAATTCTCAAATCCCCTTGACAACTGCTATTTCAGCTTAAGTTGTCACCAATGGGCAGAGAGAAAGCCTCATTGGTCATCCATCTACATAATTAAATCTTACTTAAAAGCTTTATAAGGACTTTTGCGCCTATTTTTATGAGTTTGCCGCTTGAGTGATCAAAAGTCGCAGCGCTTGTGATCTTTGCTATCTGAGAAGCACGATATGATTCACGGAAAAAGCAATCTGCCCAAAGTGGCAAACAAACTTGAGTTACATACGCCCGACTAAATAAAGCTTTAAGGAACAGAAATTATGGACAATAGCTATTTTCAGCTTACTGAGACAGAATCCAACGATACTATTAGTACGGCTAACATTGTTAATCTCTCTTCAGATGCGCCTAAGGCGATCGCCACTGGTACGATTAACTTCGACTTTGAAAACAACCGTGATGTCGATGCGACAGAAGATGTTGACTTCTATGCCTTTGATCTGACAGCAGGCGATACTATCAAACTCGATTTAGATACAGCTGACGGCTCGATGCCTCTCGATATTGGGGAGCTGATTTTATTTGATAGTGAGGGGAACAATCTCATTCGGGGTTTACCAACAGAACCGGCTCTAGATGATTCTTTTGCCTCTATACAACCTGCCCTTGAGTTCACTGCCACAGAGGCTGGCACTTACTACGCCGGAGTAAGTGGATTTTTCAATCAGTTTTACGATCCTTTTACTCCTGGCTCTGGTAGCGGTATTAACCTGGCAGAGTTTGGTAACAACGGCTTTGGTAACTATGAATTATTTTTTGAACTTGTCAATAGTGAAACTCCAGTGACGCCGCCCGATACTATGCCGGATATTCTCCCTGGGGATGCGCCCCCTCAGGTATCGCTTCAAACCTTTGCCGGTACCTACGGGCTAGATGAGTCCCTTGTCGTGCCCGCCGCCGTTGAGACAGTGAATGATGTCGGTTTAGACCCAATTAATGCCTTGGGAGGATCTGCCATTACTCTAGTGGTCACCACCGAAGGAGATATTCCTGAGTCGGGTGTTGAAGTTGCTGTAAATACAGGAGTAAACTTGGCCGAGTATGTATTTACTTTTGAACCCTTTGTTCGCGGGGCAGAGATCTTAGGGCCAGTGTTAGATGCCGAAGGCAATCCGTCTGGGATTCGATTGAATATTACAGATACCAATGCGTTACTCAACCTGACTCTATTTGGTAAGCCTGATCTTGAAACTGATGGACCAGAAGAGATTACCTTTACCCTAGAAGACAATCCTGGCATTACCGTCAATCCAGCGGCAGCAGCTTCTACTGTTACGGTCTATGACAATACCGCAGCCGTACCCACATCTGGCACAGAGCCAGTGGTGAGCCTCACGGTTGAAAACAGTGCCTTAATTGAAGCTGATGGCAACGCAGTCAGTTTTATATTTACCTTGAGTGAGCCACCATCCTCGGAGGGTGTCATTGTTTTTGTCAACACGGCTACCCCAAGTGCTGCCTCGGTTAGCTCAGAATTTCAAGGATTAGGTCAGTTCGACGTTCTTAACGCTGAGGTTAGCGGCGGTGTTTTTCCTGCACCTAACTTTACGGGGAGCGGTTTTTATTTCAATATCACCGAACAAACAGCTCAAATAACAGTTGCCGCACTTCCTGATGCGGCGATCGAAGGGATTCAAGAATTTCAGGTTTTCCTTGTCGAGAGTGCTGGCTATCAGATAGATCCTGCGGCAAGTTCAGCTATTATTACCACGGCCGATACGGCTGATTCTCTACCACAGCTTAGCTTAAGTGTGACACCGTCTGTTCTGATTGAATCAGAAGGTACAGTTTCGATTCATACCTTTGGTCTCAGTACCACACCTCCTAGCGAAGGCATTGTAGTGTCGGTAACGGCCACGGAATTAGCTGAATTTGATATAGCTGATATTAGCACTACAGGAATCACCGGAGACATTGTAGTTACCGAAAGTAATCTAGTTTTTACTATGACTGAGGCGACTGCAACCATTAGCCTTCCTGTTGCTGACGATGGAGAATCTGAAGGGATTGAAACAGCGACATTTACCCTCAATTCCAGTGAGTCATATCAGGTCTCTCCCCTAGCAGGGGACGGCAGTTTCCAAATTGCTGATACCCTATCAGAAGCCCCACCTTCACCTGTGGAAATAGAGTTGAATGATACTCTGGAGAATGCGATCGCAATTCCTCGTCCTACCCCAGACAACCCAATTCTTGTCTCTGGAGAAGCTTTTTTTAGACTTGATTTTTCCAACCCAGCGGTCCTTATTGATATTTCTGAGGATGTGGATCTCTACTCGTTTGAATTAGAGGCAGGAGAGTCTATTGACATTAATGTGGATGCGATCGCAGCTGATGGTTCTGAGTCTTTATTACAGCCAGTGTTGCGAATCTTCGATGATTCGGGCAATGAGCTCAGCTCGGTAGGTCAGGTCGAGACCCTAGATGAGATTATCCCTGGTCAAGGAGAAGCGAGCATTACCTTTACAGCCGATGCCGAAGGTACTTATTATGCCGGCATCAGTGTTTTAGGCAATGACGATTATGATCCGACCATCATCGGCAGCGGTAGCGGTTGGACAATAGAAGATCTAGCCGAACCTGGTGCCTATGAACTTAGTTTTGCAGTTACCGATACTAGCAATAACGTAACATTAGATACGCCCTTTATCAGATTTCAAAACTCTGCTATTCCAGGTACCTATATTTATGCTACAGGAGCAGAAGCTGATAATATTCGGGCAAACTTACCTGGCTTTGTCGAAGAAGGTTTTGCGTTTAATGCCGCGATCGCGCCGCATGATGAGTTGATTGCTCTTACCCGATTGGAAAATAATCAATTACCCGGAACATTCTTATATGTAGGTGATGAAGAACTTGCAAATATTAATGCAGACCCCAATTTCTCCAATGCCTTTACTGAGCAAGGTATTGCTTTCTATGCCTATGGAGCAGGAGTTGGAGAGGAAACATCATTTAATCGCTTCCAAAATACTGATGTTCCTGGTACCTATCTCTATGCAACAGGAGCAGAAGCCGATGCCATTCGAGTGAACTCGCCTAATTATATTGATGAGGGAATTGCTTTTGAAGCTTTGATCTAATTTTTCAATCTATTTTTATTTCGCGATCGCTCTAAGATAGGAGCGATCGCGAAAGTAAGTCAACTAAATCCGCAAAAGCAAGGGGAAACCGCAGCCTATGTCCAAATCCTAGCGGGGTTAAAATATGAAAAGAAATTAGTCAAACAACTATTTCAGGAGAGTATAATGAGAGAGTCAGTGATTTACCAAGAAATCCTACAAGAAGGAGAGCAAAAAGGTAGACAAGAAGGTAGACAAGAAGGTGTACAAAGAGAGCGATCGCTGATTCTGCGTCAATTAACCAAACGAGTGGGAGAGTTAACCGTAGAAATAAAATCACAGGTTGAATCTCTTTCCCTAGAACAATTGGAAAATCTCGGTGAAGCTTTGCTTGATTTCAACAGTATGGCAGATTTACAAACTTGGTTAACAACACTTGAATCATGAAAACTGTCGCTCCTAATCTTAGAGCGATCGCTTTTGATACTAAATCCGATTCTCAAAACCCCTTTACAGTTATTCATTGTCTTTCTCCCCTGCGCCCCTGCGCCCTTGCTCCTCTGCTCCCCTGCCACCGAAGGAAAAAATGTGTATGTAAAGTGGATTTAGTATGACTACTGATTAGTTAAGAAAAAAAATGAGTAGAGTTACTACAGTTACCCTACTCAATAAAAACTAACAAGAAAGTTCTTTGATTCCTGATGAAAAGAATGTTTTAAATTCCAGCTTCAAAAGCTATACCTTCATCAACAAAACCAGGGAAGTTAGCCCGAATGCTATCGGCCTCTGCTCCTGTAGCATAAAGATAAGTTCCAGGAACACCAGTATTTTGGAAGCGATTGAAGGGAGTTTCTACTCCAGCTCCAGCTCCATAGGTATAGAAAGCAACACCTTGATCGGTAAATGCACCAGAGAAGTTAGGATCAGCGTTGATACTAGCTAACTCTTCTGCTCCGACATACAAGAAAGTTCCAGGTAATTGATTACTTTCTAAGCGATTTAACGCAATCAACTCATCACTAGGTGCGATCGCAGCATTAAACGCAAAACCTTCTTCGACAAAACCAGGTAAGTTTGCTCTGATATTGTCGGCTTCTGCTCCTGTAGCATAAACATAGGTTCCAGGAATAGAAGAATTTTGGAATCTTACGAAGGGAGCATCTAAGATTGTACCGCCTGTGCTGATAAAGTCTGATTCAACCAGTGTAGTTGTATCAAAATCAGTAAGGGTAGCTAAGACCTCATCCCCAAATAAAATCTCATTTCCAGAGAAGGATAAGTCGCTGAAAGTAAGTCCTCCAGCTAAGCCGATGACATCTGCACCATTACCAAAATCGGTGATAATATCTACATCTTCAATATTTGATCCTGTTTCAGGAGCAATAATGAAAGTATCGTTACCGGCTCCTCCAGTTAGGGTATCTTCATCAGCTCCCCCATCGAGGATGTCATCACCATCCCCACCATCAAGAACATCATCATCAGCAAATGCTGTAAGGGTATCGTTTCCTTGACCACCGATAATGGTATCATCAGAGAAGTTTGGAATTCCAGAATTAGTAGTTGAACCTACAGCTTCAAGAAAGTCGTTACCGTCTCCACCATCGAGAACACTGTCGTTACCACCACCAAAGATTGTGTCATCACCTGCTCCACCAGTGAGTGTAGCTCTTTGTCCACCTCCTTGGATAAAGTCTACACCGTCTCCACCATCGAAGGTCGTATTACCAAATCCAGGAACGAATTCACCATTTTCATCGGTAATACCACCAATGATTGTGTCATCACCGCTGCCACCTTCAGCGAAATCAGCAAACCCTTCTATTCCAGATTCGATGAGGTCATTGCCATCACCACCGATGATCGAGTCAATGCCATCACCACCAAATATAGTGTCATCACCACTTCCAGCATCGATAGTGTCATTACCTAAATTGCCATCAACGAAGTCATTTCCGGCTCCGACATCAATGGCGTTATTGTTAGTTCCACCAACTATTGAGTCATCTCCATCAGTACCTTCGGTTGAATCAGGTACTGCGTCAACGATTGTTACCGAAGCAGTACTGTTATCTGGATCAATATCGTAGAGTTCCCCATCAGGGATAAAGAAATCGATGGTCTGTTCGCCTTCCTCAATTCCATCATTAGCGACATTGATAGTTAAAGTTGCATTGTCTTCTAAGAGGGTAACAGCAAAACCTCTACCAAATTCTAGAGGGGAAAGCCCGCCAAAGCTTCCGTCAGCAATTCCTTGAGTAACGACACTAGCAGGATCAAAATCACCTAAGATATCAAAAGTATCACTCTCAAGTATGATTGAAACCCCCTCATCAGGGATTGTACCTTCAATATCAAAGGTAACGGTCAATTGATTTTGGCCAACTAGATCTTCAATGAAAGGTCCAGAGGAATCTACGCTTATGCCAACGATAGGAACATCACTAGGATTGACAATACCATCAGGACTATCTTGGATAGTCAGAGAAACTGGTCCACTAGTGGCAGTGTATCCTTCACCTGCTTCAATGCTAAAGTTAATTTCTTCATTTTCTTCGGCAAGGAAATCATCGAAAACTGTTACTTCAAAAGAGGCTTGATTTTCTACAATTACAAAGGAAGTACTGTCGAACGGAACAACACCAGGTGCGTTGACTCTGGCACCATCATTTCCAAACCCTACGGAGTTACTGAAACGTAAGCTACTAGCAATCTGCCCTGCATCATTGACATTAGTACGGCTAAAGTTATTGAAGTCAGTAATCCAGAGTGGACTATCTGCATCAATTCCAAAGTTAACTTCTAATCCTTCTTCGGGAATTTCCCCTATTACCTCAAAGTTGAAGGTTACTACTGTTTCTTCAGTTTCGATCGCTGTCTCTGTACTGAGAGAAAGGCTTACTCCCACGCTTGTTTCGACAAAGTTTGATGCAACCAATGTAGTTGTATCAAAATCAGTAAGAGTAGCTAAGACTTCCTCTCCAAGTAAAATCTCATTTCCAGAGAAGGATAAATCGTCGAAAGTAAGTCCTCCAGCTAAACCGATTAAATCTTCACCACTAACAAAATCGGTGATAATATCTGCGTCATCAAGATTTGATCCTGTTTCAGGAGCAATAATGAAAGTATCGTTGCCTGCTCCTCCAGTTAGGGTATCTTCATCAGCTCCCCCATCAATGATGTCATTCCCATCTCCACCATCAAGAACATCATCATCAGCAAATGCTGTAAGGGTATCGTCTCCTGGACCACCGAGAAGGGTATCGTCAGAGAAGTTTGGTATTCCAGATCCAGTAGTTGAACCTACCGCTTCAAGAAAATCGTTACCATCTCCACCATCGAGTTCACTGTCGTTACCACCACCAAAGAGGGTGTCATCACCTGCTCCACCAGTTAGTGTGGCTCTTTGTCCACTTCCTTGAAGAAAGTCTGCACCGTCTCCACCATCGAAAGTAGTATTACCAAACCCAGGAACAAATTCACCATTCTCATCGGTAATACCACCAATGATTGTGTCATCACCTTCTCCACCTTCAGCGAAATCAGCAAACCCTTCTATTCCAGATTCGATGAGGTCATTACCTGCTCCACCGATGATCGAGTCAACTCCATCATTACCAAATAGAGTGTCATCACCGTCACCACCATCGAGAGTGTCACTACCTAAATTGCCATCAACGAAGTCATTTCCGCCTAGGGCACTAATGATGTTATTGTTAGTTTCGCCAACGATTGAGTCGTCTCCATCAGTACCTTCGGTTGAATCAGGTACTGGGTCAACGATCGTTACCGAAACAGTACTGTTGTCTGGATCAACATCGAAGAGTTCCCCATCAGGGATAAAGAAATCTAAGGTTTGTTCGCCTTCATCAACTGCATCATTAGCGACACTTACGCTCAGAGTTGCACCATCTTCTGTGAGTGTGCCTAAAAACCCTCTACCAAACTCGATTGGTACTAGGGGTGTTCCTGAGAATCCACCATCAGCAAATCCTGTAGATTCTATTGAACCAATATCGAATTCGCCGAGAATGTCGAAAGTTTCGCTTTCAAGCACAAAAGGAATCCCTTCAGCTGGTATCTCTCCTTCAACATCGAATGTTATAGTGAACCTGTTTTCTCCGATAATATCTTCGATGAAAGGTCCAGAAGAATCAATGCTTACGCCAATGATTGGTACATCGCTAGGATTGACAATCCCTTCAGGGCTATCCAAGATAGTCAGAGAAACTGGGTCACTAGCCGAAGTGAATCCTGCACCTGGTTCAATGCTAAAAGTTATTACTTCGTCTGCTTCAGCAAAGATATCGTCGAAGACTGTCAACTCAAAAGAGGCCGTACTTTCTGTCAGAATAAGAGGGAAAGTACTAAACGGTTGGGGAATACGATCTGTAATGGCTATTGTCCCTGACCCGTTAAGTCTACCACCTATACCTACAGGATTCGCCAGTAGGAAGAGCGAGTCTAACTCGCCTGTGTCTGGGTTCTCTCCTGTACGACTAAAGTTGCTAAAATCATTGATATAGAGAGCATCTGCGGCATCAATCCCTAGATTAACTGGCAGTCCTCCTTCGGGAATATCCCCTCCTGTTACTTCAAAGTTAAACGTTACTACTGTTCCTTCAGTTTCGATCGCTGTGTTTGTACTTAGCGAAAAGAGTACTTCCATTGTATGTCCTTATATAGCTGCGAAATTTTAAAGATTAAAATAAGTATATTTATAGTACGACGTACTTCAATATACAAATCTCGCAATATTGTAATACTTATTGGCGATAAAACTTCACCTTTTTGCAAATTATTATTAATAAGAATTAAAACGAAAATGAAATGTTATTGTGGATCCGTAAGGTTTGCTCATTGGAGCTATCGTCACTGAAGCTAATGTTTAAGAACGTCTTGGAGTGATTGTAGTCTTTCATAAATTGTAATTTTTTTTAATTATCTTGTAACCTTTTTTAACTGTATCGAAAATTATTCGTGATAACCTATGGGTTGATCATAAGACTAATAGATTACACAAAAATCTTTTCTGAATTAGGTTTTCAAAAGTTAAACATAAGATTTGACCAAGCACAGATATCTTGTGAAGTATCTAGATTCGATTATTGTTTTTCTGCTCTATTTCTCGCAATCTTTCGAAAATCTTGGTTTTGCCTTTAGTCATTGGAAGTCTTAAGACAATTTTTACAACATCAACATAGAAAATTATGGTGAACAACTATTCAGTAACAAATCTAGTATCCAATAACCCCAACAATAACCCTCAACTATTAGACCCCTATGTAAGTTTAGGTTGGGGAATTGCCATTCGCCCAGCAGGATTTGGTGGTCACTTTTGGATTAACAACAGCGCGACAGGCACTGTGACCGAATATATTGGCGATGTTGGCGGGATTCCTCTTTCCCAAGATGCTCTTAAAGTCGTAGAAGTTACTCCTGCTCCAGGCAATCCTTTTGGTCTTTCTGGCCCTAGCGGTCAAGTTTTTAACGGCTCTGGTGATTTTGTGATTACCCAAGATCATCCCAATGGTGAAATTACCGCTCCTAGTAAATTTATTTTCGTGGCTACCGATGGTAGTATTTCTGGTTGGACAGAACGACGTAACGAAGATGGCTCTTTTGATCGCCCTTTGGAATCGGAAGTTGTCGTGAATAAATTATTTGATTCTATCTATTACGGCGTAGCCATTACCAATTTTGAAACTGATAATCTTCTCTATGCTGCGGATTTTGGCTTTACTCCCGATATTGAAGTTTATGACGCAGAATTTAACGAAATTACCGAACAGTTTGAATTTCTTAATCCTTTTGCTGCCGAGGGTTACGCCGAATACAATATTCAACTAATTGATAATTCTTTGTTTGTCGCTTATGCCCAACCCGATCCCCTAGCCCCAGGCAATGAGGTGATCGAACCAGGATTAGGTCGCATTGCCGAATTTGATCTTGACGGTAATTTAATTAGTATCTGGGATGATGGCGATTTACTGAATGCTCCCTGGGGATTTGTCTTAGCACCTGATGATTTTGGTGATTTTAGTAATGCCTTATTAGTCTCGAATTTTGGTGATGGCACGATTGTCGCTTTTGATCGCGAAACTAGAGAACCAATTGATTATTTACGAGATGACTCAGGTGAGCCGATCGCGATCGATGGACTTTGGGGACTTACTTTTGGTAACGGAGCCAGCCTCGGAGAAAGTAACGATCTATATTTTGCAGCGGGCAATGATCTCGGCGATAATGCAGGAGATGGCGTCTTCGGTAAAGTAGAAGTCACAGCCGATCTTGACCCAGTTCCCGAAGGTGGAGACCAAACCGTAACGGGAACTCCAGAAGATGATCTTTTTACTATTGGCGGTGATAATAACGTCATTTCTACCGATGCGGGTAATGACGTGATCACAGCTCGCGGGGATAATCAAACTATCGAAGCCGGAGCCGGAGATAATATTATCGCGATCGGTAGCGGCGAAGTTACTACTGGAGATGGCAATAACTTTATTGTGGCAAATAGTGGCTCAGCTACAGTGAATACTGGAGCCGGTGATGATAGTGTTAATTTAGTCCAGGGTAATCTAGAGGTTGATGCCGGAGAAGGTGATAACCATATTGTTTCGGGAGACGGCAATGATGTGATCTTAGCTGGTTCAGGAGATGATACGGTTCATGCGGGCGCAGGCAACAATATCATCAATGTGGGAGAAGGCGATAATCTCATTAATTCAGTTCTTACTCTTGGGGGACTGCCGCTGTCGGTGGGCAATAATACAATTACCACGGGTGCGGGCGCTGACACTTTTCAAATTGCTCCTGGAGCAGGAGTTGCCACTATAACCAATTTTGACTCAAGCGATCGCTTTGATTTATGGGGCTTTAAACTTGATTTTTCTGGCGCGATCGCTTTTAGTGATTTAACGATCATTCAAGAGGGTTCTGATACAGTCATTCAGCTCACGGGTACGGATGATGTTTTGGCAGTTTTACAAAATACTGATGCTGAAACCGTAGATGAATCATACTTCACAGGAGAAGTTACAACAGAACTACCAGTGGTTAATGAAATAGAATCTAACGATACAATCGCTACCGCAACGAACGTATCCCTTTCGACAGATGCGCCTGAGGCGATCGCCACTGGCAGCATTAACTTTGATTTCGATAACAACCGTGATGTTGATGCAACAGAAGACGTTGATCTCTATGCTTTTGAGCTAGCAGCCGGTGACACCATCATCCTAGATCTTGATCCATCTGGTGATGTTAAACCAATTGACGCCGCTGAGCTGATCTTATTTGACAGCGAGGGCAACAACATTGCCCAAGGTAGTTTCACCAACCCTGGGCCTGAGGATGCGTTTACTTCTTTGCTCCCATACATTGAATATACAGTTGCTGAGGCAGGCACCTACTATGCAGGGGTAAGTGCCTATTTAAATGCTGATACCTTTTTCGCTAGTAATGCCTACGATCCTTTTACCGCAGGATCAAGCAGCGGTGTCACCTTTGAACAATTTGGCTTAAATAGCTTTGGCGACTATGCCTTGAACTTTGAACTGGTGAACGATTCCACTCCTGTAGTTGAGATGTCTGAACCGCCCATTACGGGAACTCCAGCAGCCGATGCACCTACTATCTCTCTACAAACGATTACTGGCACCTATAACGCTGATGGCAGCATTATCGCACCAGTCTTAGTTGAAACAGTTAGCGATCTCGGATTAAGCCCCATTTTTGGTATAGGAGGAGCAGCTCTTACCTTTGAGTTAACTACCGAAGGGGCAATCCCAGTAGAGGGTGTGGAGGTTGTGATCAATTCAGACGTTAATTTGGCTGACTATCTGTTTACGGTAGATCCCTTTGTTCGAGGTGCAGAAACTTTGGGCCCAGTATTGAATGCTGACGGCAATCCTTCCGGTATTCGTCTCAATGTGACTGAAGATACGGCGCTATTTAACATTAATTTGTTTGACAAGCCAGTTCCCGAAACAGATGGTCCTGAGCAAATTACTTTTACCTTAGAAAGTGGTGATGCTAATATCAGTGATGTAACTGGAGTCTCTACAATTACTGTTTACGATACAGTTGCAGACGTACCTACTACATCCACAGAGGGTCTAACGGTAGGGTTAGCAGTAGAGAATGGTGCTTTGATTGAAGCGGATGGCAATAGAGCCACCTTGACCTTTAACCTCAGTGAACCTCCACCAGAGGGAGGCGTATTGGCCTATGTCAACCTGTCTGCTAAAACAGCAGGTCAAACTTTTGAGGGTCAAACCTTTGGTTTACTGGGTCAGTTTGATGTATTTAATGCTGAGATAACTGGCGGGGCATTTCCCGTTCCTGATTTTGCATCTAGCGGTTTTTACTTCAATATTACTGAGCAAACCGCGACTATTAGCGTTGCGGCATTTCAAGATGAGGTGGTTGAAGGGATACAAGGGTTTGAGGTGTCCTTGGCAGGAAGTGCTGATTATCAGGTGGACCCTGCTGCTAGCGCTGTGAGCGTAACTCTGGCTGATACAGCTGAATCCTTGCCCCAGATCAGCCTGAGTACTGAACCGACTGTTTTAGTGGAGTCAGAGCAAACTGCTTCGGTTCACACCTTTACCTTGAGTGCACCGCCATCCCCTGAAGGACTACAGGTATCAGTGACGGTAGAGGGACTGGAAGAGTTTGATCTAAGCAGTATTGAAACCACAGGAATTACAGGAGATATCAGCATTGCTGAAAGTTTTCCTCCTCAGCTAATCTTTACTGTTAACGAGGATATTGCCACCATTACGCTACCCATTGCTGACGATGGTGAGACCGAGGAATTAGAAACGGCTACCTTTACCCTCAATCCCAGGGATACTTATCAAATTGATGAGATCGCGGCGTCGGGCAGTTTTCAAATTGTCGATACTCCTGATCAAGTTCCTGCTTCTCCTCTGGAAATCGAGGTAAATGATTCATTAGATACAGCGATCGCAATTAATCCAACGACCGAAAGTCCTGTTATTATTTCTGGTGCAGCTAACTATATCTATGATTTCTCTGGAACCATTCCCATTCTCGATTTTTCGGAAGATGTAGACCTTTATTCTTTCGAGCTAAGCGCAGGAGAATCCATTGAAGTTAACGTAGATGCCACAGTCGAATTCGATGGCAGTGATTCTTTACTCAAACCCGTGCTGCGACTCTTTGACGCTGACGGCAACGAACTCGATACAGTAGGACAAGTCGATAGCTTAGATGAGATTAGTTCTGAGCCGGGTGAAGCCACACTGACCTTTACCACTGAGACCGATGGCATTTATTACGCGGGTATAAGTGTATTGGGCAATGATGATTACGACCCAACCTTGCCCGGTAGCGGAAGTGGCTGGATCATCGAAGGAATTGCCGAACCTGGTGCCTATGAAGTTAGTTTTGAATTTATTTAATACTGGCAATTTTAGTGTTTTAATTTGGCAGTAAATCTGCTTGTGACAAATACTTAACAGATTTTACTTTGCGATCGCTCTACAATAAGGCGATCGCTTTTTATTATGATTGTGATGTTTGTTAACACTAGTTCATAATGTGGTCAATAATTTTTATATTTTAAGCTTAATAGATATGATGAAATACAAATTGTATTTTAAGTTGGTTAATAATACCTAAAGTTGCGATCTCGTTAATCAAGTTAATTAGTTATTGATATAACTGTAGCTAACAAATCACTCAAAGATAGGACATTGCACAATATGAGGCCAGTAAGTTCATCAACCTCTACTAACTATGCAGGACAAGTTACAGTACTAAATAGTGAAAACTTTGATATTTTCTATCCCACTAACTTAACTTTAGGAAGTAGGGATAAGCCCTTAGGGTTTAAAATCATAGATATTGATAGACAAACTCCAGAAGTTCCGATTCTTCTTTCTGTTGATTCCAATAATGCAACGCCCCCTGGCCTTGATTTTAGTGGAGATCCTGCTGAGTATGCAGCGGCATGGGCCGCCAAAGAGATCTGCACCAGAGTGTTTATTGCAAATGGGGATCCCCAGTCGACTCTTGCGACCGAAGTATCCTTGATTGGTTTCGCAGCTCCAGGATTCAATCCCAATGCCCTAGAATTGACCATCGATGAGATACAAGAAACCGTAACCGTAGGACACCCAGACCAGCCAGATCGTACAGCCGTATTTGCCGAATCCCAAGGATGCATCATCTTGCCAGTCGGAGTCGAAGAACTTGCCTTTACTCCCCAGACAATCGAGTGGTTAGGCCCTCCCGAAGATGCTCTCTGGCCTCTGGGAGAAGTCGTAGTAGAAGGAGAAAGTCCCATCGATAAAACTGCTCTGGATGAAGCGCTTGATGCTCACATAGAACGCAGGGGCCTGCGCGGAATTGTGGTTGTTCATCAGGGGGAATTAGTTGGGGAACGGTACGCGCCGGGATATGGTGCTATGGTGCCACAACGCGCTTGGTCCACTGGCAAGAGTGTGGCCGCTACAGCAGTTGGTCGCATGATCGATCAAGGATATCTCGAACTCGATCAACCAGCGCCAGTCGAAGCTTGGGCCAACGACGAGCGACAGGAGATCACCATACGTAATCTGCTCAACATGTCCAGCGGACTCGATCAGGAATTTGACCGAAGTTTCTCCGCTTTTTTTACTCCTGAAAATGAGCATACGTTTATTTATGTTGAAGGATTTGACGCCGTTGCCGACGCCGTAGAAGTTCCCCCAGGAGCATTCGAACCGGGTACTGAGTACGCCTATCGGAACGCAAATCCACTTATTGCTACTGCTATTGCGCGTCTTGCCTTTGCCGAAGCGAGTGGGCAGGACGAGTTGGATTTCTTAGCTCGTGAAGTATTTGAGCCTCTGGGAATGCGTTCGTCTTTCGTCGAAACCGATCTCCATGGTAACTTTCTAATATCAGGAGCATTTTATACGACCGCTCGCGATCTTGCGCGACTAGCCTTGGTGCATATGCAAGATGGGATTTTCGGGGGAGAGCAGGTATTATCTGAGGAGTGGACTAACTTCGTATATCAGCCTTCGCCTGGTCTTGAAAACTTCGGCGCTTACTGGCGAAATAATATTAACGGTGCATTAAATTTACCTACCGATGCCTTCTTTGCCAGCGGTGGCTTTGGACAAAGATCTATCGCTATACCTAGCCGTGATTTGGTGATCGCTCAACTTGCTTTTGATCCTTTCACAGACGATCAGAATTTTGAGCTTTTCGTGAATGAAGTTGTGGACATCATTGATACAACGACACCTATTATCGAACCAGAACCATCAAACGTTGAACTGGTATTTAGTTCAATTGAAGAAGATAGCAATCAATTCTATGTAACCTCTGACGGTGATAATATCTTTACTGGTGAGGAGGGTGCAGATCAATTCTGGATTGCCAATGCCGAAATTCCCCAGGTACTTGAGATTCCTGTGATTACTGAATTTACCACGGGTGAGGATGTAATTGGTATTGCAGGATTAGGTATTGGTTTTGATGATGTGAGTATTACCAATTTAGAAGGTGATGCAATAATTGGGATTAGTGGTTCTGATATAGCAATTTTACGTGGTATAGATGCCACTAGCTTAAGTGCAGATGATTTTGCTTTTGCTTAAGTTTTTCATTCAAGAAATCTATTGCTCTAGTAATCTAATATTTCAGTATCAAATGCCAACTTCAAAGGCAATACCTTCCTCAATAAAACTGGGAAAATCAGATAAGATGACTGCTCTTTCAGCTTCTCCAGCAAAGAGATAAGTTCCTGGCCTATCTTGGTTTTGGAAACGGTAAAAAGTACTTCCTTGGCCGCTTCCTCCTGGATAAACATAAAAAGCTAAACCTTCTTCGGTAAAGTCATTAGCAAAGTTTTCATTGATACCTACTCTTTCTTCTTCCCCCGTAAACAGATAAGTTCCTGGAGTAACGTTACTTTGAAAGCGATACAAAGGAATTAAATCGCCTCCTGGTTCGGTAGCAACCTTAAAAGCTAGTCCTTCCTCGACAAAATTAGGAAAATTTGCTCGAATAGCCTGACTTTCAGCTTCTCCGGCAAATAAATAAGTTCCTGGGATACTGCTATTTTGGAAGCGATTGATCGGAGTATTCAAAACATTAGGTTGATTTTCCCAATACAAAATATTGCCGTCATCAACACCAATGACAAAATCTGTATCCCCATCAAGATCTAAATCTCCTTGAGCAATTTTGCCCACAAAATCAACATTGATATCTCCTCCCAAAGGATGATTATCTTCAGTGAGTGCAGTCCAACCATTACCATCATTTTGGAAAGCTAAAATATCACCAAATCGGTTCCCTGCTAAGAGATCGAGATCTTGATCACTATCAAAATCGAAAAAGCTGAGAGAAACTTCAGAACCAATATTTAATGGTGCATCGCTATCATCTTCTACTAAATTAAAAAAGCGAAATGGATTTGCTCTTTCCTCTACTTCTTGTAGAATGCCCCCATTATTTTCAAAGTAACGGATAAAATCTTCATAACCTACCACTAAGTCTGGATCACCGTCTTGATCCCAATCTATAGCAGTTGGTTTAAGAGTTGGGTCAATTTCACTGACAGTTCTTATGGGGTTATTCGCTCCAAACAACTGAGTGTAGCTACTACCATTATTTTGAAAATAAAAATATTCTCCATCCTCACTAACTCTTTCGGAAACTGCAACAAAATCTAAGTCACCATCACTGTCGTAATCAGCAAAAGTAACTGCCGAATCATCAATTAAAAATCCAGCTAAATTAATTTGATTAAAAGGATTATTTACTCCAGTTTGCTCGCTGAAATTTCCATCTTGATTGAGAAAATAGCGAATTTCCGCATCTTCATTGCCAGAGATTAAATCTAAATCACCATCTCCATCAATATCAACTAATTCTGGTGCAACACCATCTCCTATATTTAAATTACTAAAAGGATTATTCCCCGCTTCTTGGAGAGTAAATGTTTGGGGAAAACTATCAGGAATTGCTGGAGGTAAAAGTGTTTGAGGGATTTCGCTACTAATGAGCAGACTTTCCCAATATAAAAAAGTACCATTAGCTTTACCGATAATGAGATCATCATCCCCATCATTATCCACGTCTCCTCTACCAATGGTGACATCATCTTCAAGATCGATATCTCCTCCTAGAGGGTGGTTTTTTCCCGTAAGTTTCGTCCAGCGATCGCCATCGTTCCGAAAAGCAAACACATCTCCTGGCCGATTTCCACTGATAAGATCTAAATCACCATCACCGTCAAAATCAAAAAAGTTAACTGAAATCTCTGCACCTAAATCTAGGTCGCTATCTTCTTCGGCAATATTAAAGGCTTGGAAAGGATTTTGAGTTGCGGTCACTTCTTGTAGAATGCCATTATTATTTTGAAAATATAGAATGAGCTCATCTGAACCCACTACCAAATCTTGATCTCCATCTCTGTCCCAATCAACGGCAACGGGTACTAAGTGAGCTTCAAGATCGCTAATGGTTTGAACGGGATTGGTTGGACCGAATAAATCAAAATATATTCCCGAATTATTTTGAAAGTAGAAATATTGTCCGTCATCTCTGACCGCATCCGAACCCGCAATAAAATCTAAATCACCATCTTGGTCGTAATCGGCAAAGGCCAGTGCTGAGTCATTGGCAAAACGACCCCCTAAAGATACTGGGTCAAAAGGGTTATCAATTCCCGTTTGAGCAACTAACAGACCATTATCATTACGAAAATACCTGATTTCAGCCTCTTCGTTACCAGAGATTAAATCCAAATCACCATCGCCATCGATATCAGCTAATTCTGGGGTTGCTTCATCTCCCACATCCAGATAGGCAAAGGGGTTGGCATCAGCTACTCTCTGGAAAAAGAATTGAGGAAAGATATTAACCCTAACCGTTGCTATATCAGTTCTACCCGCCGAGTCTTGAATAATATATTCAAAACTATCTTCTGTAACTGCTGTAATTCCAGCAGATGCAGTGTAAACTAACTTGTCATCTCTTTGAGTTATGGTGCCACCTAAGGCGGATGTCGCCGAAAAACTGATCAGGGAAATATCGCGATCTTGAAAGCCTAAATCGTTACGTAAAACATCTAATTCTTGAGGATTTCTACCGAGAACTTCAAAAGTATCATTAGCTGCTACGGGAGGATTGTCATTTGCGATCGCGATATTTTCGTAATAGTTAACCTCGCCCGTAGCAAAACCAATTCCTAAAACATCAATATCACCATCACTATCAACATCTCTAAACGCTAATTCTCCTGATACGGCTACTCCGATAAAAGGATTTTCGGCATCAGCGACTCTAGTATAAATGCCATTTTGGTAGCGGAAAAAAATTAAATTGCCAGTTTCATCTTTTAAAACCAGATCTAAATCCCCATCGCGATCGCCATCTACGGAATAGATATTGCCTGTGTCGCTAAGATCGATCTCTGGAGGTAGATTGGTTGCTCCCGTAAAAGGTTCAAAAGTTGCACCGTTATTGGTATTGAGAAAAATATTTGGAGTTTCGCGATCGCCAGAAGTTACTACAACATCGAGAAAGCCATCTCCATTAACATCTAATACGGTTTGAAACTTACTACCATTTTCTTGATTAATTTGAGCAAAAGAGTCTATAGCAGCAGCTCGATAAACACCATTGGCATCGAGTTGATAATATCTAAGAATCCCATCTCCAATTAAAGCAGGAGGTTCGGACTCATCAAAACTGTTAATTATTTCGTCGATGCCATCATTGTTAAAATCGGCTACCGTAAAATCTACAATTCGGGCTCCTGTTTCGATCTCGGCAAAAGCAGAACTTAAATCGGTTTCTAGATATTTGCCGCCTTCAATTTGCACATACAGATCTATTTCACCAGAAAATATGCTGTTAATATTAGTATCGGGCAGAAAAAGTCGAGTTTCTCTTTGACCCGCAGCAATTAAAAAAGATTGCCCGCCAAGCTCGATAAACCTTGGTGTAATTCCGTTAATAGTAAAAGGAGTAGCGATACTTCCTGAGTCTACTTCTGAAAAGGGACTCCTAGTGATATCTCTAGTGACCAGCATAGGTTAAAAAAGTTTAGAAAAATATTTTTAAACACGACAAGCAAGCATCAACATATCATGATAACCAGAGGTGATCTATGAAGGAAAAATTAAGAAGCCAATCGGCGTCGAAGAATACATACGGTTGCAGCATAGATAGTGCAGATTTGGCACAGTAATATTAGTGAAATCAAACTATTGAGAATAGTATATGACAGTTGTCACTCCACAAGCAGTAACTTTCACCATAGAAGAAGCCACTATTGCTGAGATTAATCAAGCATTTGATGCGGGAATTTTAACCTCAGAAGAGCTCGTGGAGCTATATCTAGAACGAATTGAAGCTTTTGACGAACAAGGTGTAGCAATTAATTCGATTATTACTCTTAATCCAGAAGCTTTAGCTACAGCGGCAGCTTTAGATGAGGAGCGCCAAATATCTGGTGCCAGAAGCACTTTACATGGGATTCCGATCTTACTAAAAGATAATATTGACACCTTTGATCTCCCAACATCAGCAGGTTCTTTAATACTGGAAAATTCAATTCCTCCTGATGATGCTTTTGTCGTAGAGCAACTACGTGATGCTGGGGCAATTATCTTAGGAAAAACCAATTTAGATGAATTTGCACGGGGTGTTAGTGGACTTAGCTCATTGGGAGGACAGACTTTAAACCCCTATGACTTAACCAGAGTTCCTGGTGGTTCCAGTGCGGGAACGGCAGCCGCGATCGCGTCTAATTTCGCGACTCTTGGTTTGGGCACAGAAACAGGAGTCTCGATCAGGAATCCCGCAGCCAATACCAATCTTGTTGGTATTGCGCCGACCGAAGGTTTAGTTAGTCGTGATGGTGTAGTTCCGATTTCTTTTACTCAGGATCGGGTCGGGCCGCTAGCAAGGACGATAACTGATGCCGCGATCGCCTTAGATCCCACTTTCCGCACGTCAAAATGTAATATAAAGCAATCAAGATAATCAGCGAGATAGAATAGCAAAGTAGACACTTAGAGAAAGAGTCAATAGTAAGAAATAATGAGAGGATTGAATAATTAGAAAAAAATTAATAAATA
>JBCCYD010000067.1:0-19107 GCA_039190385.1 Cyanobacteria bacterium P01_F01_bin.143
CATTTAGATAACATTAGTTTGATAGTATTAGGGTTCAAGGTCCAATTTTCAAAATATTATGGTGGGAGAACTTAGTCAAAACTCAGAAAAACTACTGCTGAAACCAGGTACTCTATGGCATCAAGCAATAGCGAGGACTGAGTTTGCTCGTCAAACTGGAGACCTAAAATCTATAGAAACTGAATATGAATTAATTGAACAAGATAAAATTTCTTTTGTAATTCGTAGTTTATCGAATATTACTCGTAAACAAAAAGCTCAAGCCGAGCAAAAGCTCCAAGAAGCCAAGATTGGAAAATACATCGATCCTTTTCTACCCTACAACGAAAACTTATTTGTTTGCGACCTTTTGTCTAGTCATTTATGCTTACTGAATAAGTATAATATTGTAGATGGTCATTTATTAATAATAACTCGCGATTTTGAAGAGCAAGAAAATTTGCTAAATATCCGTGATTTTGTTGCTTTATGGTCATGTATGCGAGAAATTGATGGTCTAGCCTTTTTTAATGGTGGCCCCGCCGCAGGATCTTCCCAAAGACATAAACATTTACAATTAATTCCTCTGCCGCTTGTGACTGATTTGGATACTTTGCCGATTCAAGCGGCTATTGATCAAGTTGAGTTTGATAATTCTTTGGGGATAGTACCAACTTTCCCTTTTCTTAATGCGATCGCGTCTTACGATTTTACCCAGATTGATAATCCTTTTACGGTCGGGAAATTAATGTGGGATTGTTACTATGCTTTACTCGAAAAGGTTGGGTTTACTTTACTGGAAAATAGTGAACAACAGCCTGGGGCCTATAATCTTTTGGCTACGAGGAAATGGATGATGATTGTTCCGCGATCGCGCGATGCTTTTGAATCAATCGCGATCAATTCTTTAGGTTTTGCTGGTTCTTTATTTGTCAAAAATGAAACTTGTCTAAAACTATTAAAAGAACAATCTCCACTGAAAATTTTAAGTACAGTTGCTTATCCTAAAGAATAGAGAGTCCCGTAAAAGAAATAAGAAGTTCAAGCGCTTGTTGTTTTTTCATGGCTCATTATTCCTTTAACAGTAAATAATAAAGCTTGCCTACTCCATTTAATAATCCTGCGCGATCGCCTGCAATATCTCCACTACCGAGAAAAATATCAACTCTTCCCGCACCTCTAATTGCACTTCCCGTATCTTGATCCAAAACATAGCGGGTCACTGTCTCAATTCCTAAAGACCTTCTCGACGTCACTTGGGGAATTGGAGCTTGAATTAAAGCTAAAGCTCCAGGAGGCATAAGTGACTTATCCGTCGCAATCGATCGCTCTGCTGTAACAGGCACACTCAAACTACCATTAGGCGGCGTGTTCCCAGTTTCATAGAAGAAAATAAAACGATTATTACGGGGAATATAATTATCCAATTCATGGGGATAAGCCTCGAAATATTCCAAGAGTCTGGGTAAAGTCAATTCTTCCATGGGGAAAATGCCATCTTTGACCAATTCTCCGCCAATGCTCGTATAACGATAATTAGTACTGCCACCATAGGTAACACTCATCTGAGTGCCATCGGTCATTTGTAATTTTGCCGAGCCTTGGACTTGGACTAAAAAAGCCTCCATGCGATCGCGCAACCAAACCAACTCATGTCCAGCCAATACAGAATTACTACCTTGTAAACCATCTTTGCCCTCAAGTTGCACCCTTGTCGGATGAGGCTTAGACCAATTATCAAAATTCGCGGGTCTGCGATATAAAGGATAGCTATATTCCGCATTAGGCGTCCGACTTGCTTTATAGGTCGGTACAAAATAGCCCGTAAACTCTACCCTGCCTTGGTGATCTTTGCCTAATGACTGATAAAATTCGAACTCTGCTTCTACAGCTTGTTGCAATTGCTCGGGTGAATTTACCGTTAGGAGTAATTGACGAAAACGAATCAATGAGCGGCGAACTCGATCTAAATTAAATTCTGTTCCCGACAAGCGACGATAATCATTGGCTGCTTTGGGAGTTGCTAAATATTTCAGACTTTGATCAATTGCATTTACTAAAGATTGTCGATCCCCAGGATTAGTGACATTGCCCCATAATTGTTCGTCAATCCCAAAATTAGTCTCTTGGAGATCGCTCACTCTCTGTAACGGCAAACTAAGAGCAATTTCCTGGCTGATGCCGATAGTTAAACCCAATCCTAAAATTAAACCTGCGATCGCTTTTTTCATTGAACATTTACCATTGACCATTAAGCATTGACCATTAAGCATTGACCATTAAGCATTGACCATTAAGCATTAAACATTGACCATTAAGCTAATTAGCAATTAGCCATTAGCAATTAGCATTCATTACAGAATATTGTCGATTTTTAAGATGTGCAAATTTTTATATTTTTATAACCGATTGTGACGTTAAATACAATCTTAGATTTTTTTTATTCCCTAACATAAGACCATGAAAGAAAAACGTCAAATGCACTTCGAGCAAGGATTTGGGTTGAATGAAAAATAAAACGATGAACGGCAATCGCAATCACGCCAAGAGTTCCCAGAATAATCTTCTGGAATTAGATACCAAAAAGAAAGATAAAAAGAAAAGCAAGAAAAAACAGAAACAAAAAAAAGCCAAACTCTCAAAATCAGAGAAAAGTATCTTCTACAAGATATCTGAGTCAGAAGGTAGCTCCAAAATGCCCAAAAAAGTTTACGAAAAAGAGCTGGCTCGTCTGCAATTAGAGCTAGTCAAAATGCAATATTGGGTTAAGAATACGGGGACTCGTATTGTCATTATTTTTGAAGGGCGTGATGCTGCGGGCAAGGGCGGCACGATTAAACGACTGACTGAACCATTAAATCCTCGGGGTTGTCGGGTAGTGGCATTGGGGACTCCTAGCGATCGCGAAAAAACTGAATGGTATTTCCAACGTTATGTTGCTCATTTGCCTGCCGCAGGAGAAATTGTCTGCTTTGATCGCAGTTGGTACAACCGTGCTGGAGTTGAGAAAGTAATGGGTTTTTGCACGGAGGACCAATATGGAGAATTCATGCAAGCCTGTCCCGAATTTGAACAGATGTTGGTCAGATCGGGAATTATTTTGCTGAAATATTGGTTTTCCGTTAGCGATGAAGAACAGGAGCGGCGTTTCCAATCTCGCACAACCGATCCCGCTCTCCGTTGGAAGTTAAGCCCGATGGATTTAGAATCACGCGATCGCTGGGCGGAATATTCCCAAGCTAAAGATGCGATGTTTACCCATACCAATATTCCCGAAGCTCCTTGGTTCACCGTCGAAGCCGATGATAAAAAGCGTGCTCGTCTCAATTGTATTAGTCATATTCTGAGTAAAATTCCCTATATCGATATGACCCCAGAACCGATCAAATTACCAAAACGGAAAAGTTTGCCCCAAGACTATGAGCGAACACCGTTCAATGAGCAATTTTTTGTGCCCCCTTGGGAATTAACTAGTCCTTTAAAGGATCATAAATAAAAGTGTGATTAATCGATAAGAATGCTTAAATGAATGATACTGTTACTTTTTTCGGCAAAATATTGATTTTATCGACTACTTTGTCTGTTTTGATTAAATATGGCGGTCGATTATTGTCGGTCTCTCCTACAGTGACAATCGCGATCGTGGCTATTCTATTACCCAGTATCATTATCGCGATCGCGTTAGCCTGGAGAACCAAAGCCAAAATTATCAAATAATTAATAATTGACGATCAAGCCCCCCAAGGTTAATGATTAACTATTAATAATTGACAGGAGTTCTTCAAAGTGGATTTTGGGACTTGGATCGGGTTTATCGTCTTTTTTGTTGCTTTATACGTACTGTGGCAAATTAAACAATTATTGTTATTAATCTTCACAGCTGTTGTCATTGCAACTTCGTTGAATGTTCTAGTAAAAAGTTTTTGTCGTAGAGGGCTAAAACGAGTTTATGGAGTATTATTGTCAATTTTGCTATTGCTGGGTGTAATCTCGGGTTTTTTCTGGATTATTGTTCCTTCATTTATCAATCAGTTTCAAGAGCTAGCTCAATTAATACCGCAAGGAATTGAAAGACTCAATAGTTGGCTAGATTTTATCTTAATTCGTCTCGATCCCGAAATCATTAATTATTTGCCAACGAGAGAAGAGCTAGCTGATCAATTACAACCATTATTAGAAAATTTATTAGGTGGTGGGTTAAGTTTCTTCTATGGTTCTCTAGGAGTATTATTAAGTACTTTATTATTGTTAGTAATTACCTTTATGATGCTGGGCAATCCGACACCCTATCGTCAAGGATTTATTCGCTTATTTCCTGCTTTTTATCGTCACCGAGTTGATGACATTCTCGATCTTTGTGCAGTAGCTTTGCAAGGTTGGTTGGTTGGTATTTTATTCAATATGTGCATAATTGCCATTTTGAGTTTTATTGGCTTATCTATATTAGGAATTCCTTTGGCTTTGGCACAGGCAGTTTTAGCTGGGATTTTAACTTTTATTCCCAATGTAGGGCCTTTCATCAGTGTACTTTCTCCAATGGCGATCGCATTACTCGATGCTCCCTGGAAATCCCTAGCCGTTTTAATTTTTTATGTTTTAATCCAACAAATTGAAGGCAATTTTCTGACCCCGTTTGTCATGGAAAAACAAGTATCATTATTACCCGCGATCGCTCTATTATCTCAAATATTTTTCGCGACTTTCTTTGGCTTTTTAGGATTATTTTTAGCTCTTCCCTTAACCATTGTCGGTCAAGTATGGTTCAAAGAAGTTGTGGTCAAAGATATCCTCGATCCCTGGAATAAAGCTCAAGACAATCTTAAAAATCCCTAGTAGACGTGACCATAAATAAGCTAACTTTTAGGAATAATCAACAAGTCTAGAAAGACTCATTACTCAGTTATTAGGTTCAACTTGAAAGCTATCTTGTCCTAGCCCATCCAAGTTTATTTCCCATTTAGGAGGATTATTATCTGATTGATATTGATAAGTTGCTAAACATTGTTTTTGTTGATTAATAATTCGCAAATTATAATCATATTCTCTGGCTACAGTACCCAGTTGATTAATTAGACGATAACGATCTAAATAATCTAATAAAGTCCATAATTGCCAATTTACGACTAGGTCAATTTGCTTTAATTGGCTATCTTCCAACCAATCATCAATTAACCTACCACCAAAAGGATCAAACTGTTCTCTAGCCCACCATAAGCTAGGCGAAACGACTCCAGATAAGGCAACATTCTGTTCGGTAATAATCTTTTCTTGATTCGATTGATTAGCGTTTTTAGCTGCTAATTTCAAATCAGTAAAGCTATCACAATGATTGTTAACCACGGACTTAGTAGGCTTGGCGATCGCAATACCAGGATTAGTTAAAAATAGAGTGAAAAATACCACTAGAAACGATTTTTTAGTAAAGATCGGCTTCATTACAATTTTAAAATAGTTATTAATTATTTTTTTATGTATAGTTTTTGTAAAGTTATACTAATATTGTAACTCTTCAAATTTGCCAAAGCAAACAAATCTCACCTTTTATATTTGAGGTAGATAATTAGTGTAAACAAAAAAAGACGTTAGCAATAGTTAACGTCTTTCAAGATTAATTACAATTACTTATTACAATTTTTCCTATCCTATTAGGTTCCAACAGTCCAAGAATTGATGTAAATTTCTTGTTCAGCAGTCAAAGTATCGATCTCGATTCCCATTGCTGCAAGTTTGAGAGCGGCAATTTCTTGATCAACTTCGGTAGGAATAGAATATAAACCAGGTTCTAATTTACCTTTATTAACCACTAGATATTCACAAGCAAGAGCTTGGTTAGCGAAACTCATATCCATTACTGCACTAGGATGTCCTTCAGCAGCAGCTAGGTTAATCAGTCTTCCTTCACCCAATACCACAATAGATTTTCCATCAGGCATTGTATATTCTTGAGTAAAGTTGCGAGCTTCTCTAACGCCGGTAGCAGTTGCACCCAAAGATGCCAAATCGATTTCAATATCGAAGTGGCCAGAGTTACAAACCATGGCCCCATCTTTCATCGCAGCAAAATGCTCAGGACGAATCACATGTTTGTTGCCAGTTACAGTAACAAATAAATCTCCTTCAGCAGCAGCGTCAATCATTGGCATTACACGGAAACCATCCATTGCCGCCTCGATCGCTCTTACAGGATTGATTTCTGTGACAATCACATTAGCACCAAGTCCTTTAGCGCGCATAGCAACACCTTTACCACACCAGCCATAACCAGCAACTACTAAAGTTTTACCTGCTAATAAAACGTTAGTTGCACGGATTACTCCATCAAGAGTAGACTGACCAGTTCCATAACGATTATCAAAGAAATGCTTGGTATCCGCATCATTAACATTCATTGCGGGGAAAGACAGTACACCATCTTTCAACATCGCTTCTAAGCGAACAATACCAGTAGTAGTTTCTTCAGTAGACCCAATAAAATCGCTTAATTGATCTTGTCTTTCTTTGATTAAAGTTGCGACAACATCACTACCATCATCAATAATTACATGAGGCTTGTGGTCAAGAGCAATTTGCACATGACGGTGATAGGTTTCATTATCTTCACCTTTGATGGCAAAAACAGGGATACCATAGTCGGCAACTAGGCAAGCAGCTACATCATCTTGAGTAGAAAGGGGATTACTCGCAATCAAGATGGCATCTGCACCACCAGCCTGTAAAGTAATAGCTAAGTTAGCTGTTTCTGTAGTTACATGGGAACAAGCTACCAGACGAATTCCTGCAAAAGGTTTTTCTTGGGCAAAACGCTCTCTAATTTGCTTGATTACGGGCATTTCTCTTGCTGCCCATTCGATTCTTTGTTTACCAACAGAAGCTAAGGCTAGATCCTTGACTTCATGTTTGGGAAGTGTAGCGACTGCAACCATATTGTTTTTCTAAATCTGTTATCGATAATATTTCTTTGACATACTAACGAAAATCCACAGTAAATTGCCAAAAATCAACATAATAAATACAGAAAGCAGCTTAAAAGAATATATACTTTCATAAAAACTTAATTTTAGGAACTCGAAATATTAACAAAAATAACTTGACACTGCACAAGTATTTTGTATACGATTAGACTTTGTCTGCTATTATATTGACCTTCTTAATCTAGAAGATAATCTAATTTGTAATAATACATAAACTATGCCTACTATCCAGCAATTAATCCGTAGCGAACGCTCCAAACTACAAAAGAAAACAAAGTCCCCCGCCCTTAAAGAATGTCCACAACGTCGTGGGGTTTGTACTAGAGTTTATACTACTACTCCCAAAAAGCCCAACTCAGCTTTAAGAAAGGTAGCTAGGGTTCGTCTAACGTCTGGATTTGAGGTTACTGCTTATATTCCAGGTATTGGGCATAATCTACAAGAGCATTCCGTTGTCTTGATTCGTGGTGGTCGGGTAAAAGACCTACCTGGTGTGAGATATCATATTGTACGAGGAACTCTCGATACTACTGGAGTTAAGGATCGGATGCAAAGTCGTTCTAAATATGGAACAAAGCGTCCTAAATAATGGCCACAACCAAGAATTTAGTTTTATACAATTTAATTTTTTCTAACTTAAAGATTGACAGCTTATATTGTTGATCAAACAATAAATTCGATACCCATATTGCGAGTAAACTACCATAAACTATGTCACGTAGATCCGTAAACAAAAAACGCACCGTTCCTCCCGACCCAGTCTACAACAGCCGTTTAGTAAATATGACTATTAGACGAGTCATGAAATCGGGAAAAAATTCTCTAGCTTCGAGAATTGTTTATGATGCTTTCAAGACCATCGGCGAAAGAACTGGCAACGAACCTTTAGAGGTTTTCGAGCAAGCAATTAAAAACTTAACTCCCCTAGTCGAAGTTAAAGCTCGTCGAGTTGGTGGGGCAACATACCAAGTTCCTATGGAAGTCAAACCTGGTAGAGGAACAACCTTAGCCCTGCGCTGGTTAATTCATTTTGCTCGTACCAGAGGTGGTCGCACGATGTCTGGTCGCTTGGCTAATGAAATTATGGATGCAGCCAATGAAACTGGTGCAGCGATCAAAAAACGAGAAGAAACTCATCGTATGGCCGAGGCGAATAAAGCTTTTGCCCATTATCGCTACTAAAGTTACTATCTATATTAAAAAAATATCTAAGAGCGACCTTAACATTTAAATTTAAAAGGCAGACTTCCTCGGCTGCCATATTTAAACTTGGGTAGCTAAAATATAGAAATGTAAACAATTATTAAGTTTAAAAATCTTTGCTAGGCAAAAAGCATGAGGAGGTATCTGTGACACGAAGTATCCCCTTAGAAAGGGTACGAAATATTGGTATCGCAGCCCATATTGATGCGGGGAAAACGACAACAACAGAACGGATTCTCTATTACACTGGCATCGCCCATAAAATAGGAGAAGTCCATGATGGTGCTGCCGTCACCGATTGGATGGAGCAAGAAAAAGAGCGGGGTATTACGATTACCGCAGCAGCAATTAGTACTAGTTGGCGCGAGCACAAGATTAATATTATTGATACTCCGGGTCACGTTGACTTCACTATTGAAGTTGAGCGCTCTATGCGAGTGCTCGATGGTGTAATTGCTGTATTTTGCTCTGTTGGCGGAGTGCAACCCCAATCAGAAACTGTTTGGCGACAAGCGGATCGCTATAACGTGCCTCGGATTGCTTTTGTCAATAAAATGGACCGCACGGGAGCAAACTTTTTTAAAGTTTATGAGCAGATTAAGGATCGCTTGAGAGCTAATCCTGTTGCCATTCAAATTCCCATTGGTAGTGAAAGTGACTTCCAGGGAATTGTTGATTTGGTGAAAATGCGGGCTGTAGTCTATAAAGATGATCTCGGGGAAGATATTGTTGAGGTAGAAATTCCCGAACAACTTCAAGAATTGGCACAAGAATACCGTGCCTTACTGATCGAAGCTGTAGCCGAAACTGAAGAAGCTCTGTTGGAAAAATTTTTAGCCGAAGAGGAGTTCACCGAATCAGAAATTAAAGCTGCTCTGCGCCAAGGGACAATCGATGGTTCGATTATGCCTATGCTCTGCGGTTCTGCTTTCAAAAATAAAGGAATTCAGGTATTAATGGATGCGGTAGTCGATTATTTACCAGCTCCCATTGATGTGCCTGCTATTACAGGGCTTTTACCTAATGGAAAAGAAGCTTCCAGGAAATCTGATGATGAAGAGCCTTTTTCTGCTTTAGCTTTTAAAATTGCTACGGATAAATTTGGTCGTTTGACTTTTTTAAGGATTTATTCTGGAATCTTGAGTAAAGGCAGTTATATTTATAACTCGACTAAGGATAAAAAAGAACGCATTGCCCGGTTGGTGGTTCTCAAATCTAACGATAGGATTGAAGTTGAGGAGCTGCGTGCTGGGGATTTGGGTGCAGCTGTGGGCTTAAAATTTGCCGGAACAGGGGATACCTTGTGCGATCGCAAAAAGCCGATTATCCTAGAGTCGCTCTTTGTGCCTGAACCGGTAATCTCAGTGGCAGTGGAACCAGAAACCAAAAGCGATGTGGAAAAACTGGCCAAAGCCTTGCAAGCGCTCTCTGATGAAGACCCGACATTTCGGGTGAGCACTAATCCTGAGACTAATCAAACAGTGATTGCGGGCATGGGCGAACTACATTTAGAAATTCTTGTTGATCGGATGCTAAGAGAGTTTAATGTTGAAGCTACTGTGGGAAAACCCCAGGTGGCCTATCGTGAAACGATCTTAAAATCTAGTGAAGCTGAAGGCAAATGGATTAAGCAAAGTGGCGGCAAAGGTCAATATGGTCATGCTGTGATTCATCTAGAACCAGGAGAACCGGCCAGTGGCTTTGAATTTGTTTCCAAAATTGTGGGCGGGACAATTCCCAAAGAATATATTCCCGCTGTAGAGCAGGGTGTGAAAGAAGCTTGTGAATCAGGGGTTATTGCCGGTTACCCGATGATTGATGTTAAGGTAACTTTGGTAGATGGTTCTTACCATGATGTCGATTCCAATGAAATGGCATTTAAGCTAGCTGGAAAGATGGCAATTAAAGCTGCCGTAAAGAAAGCATCTCCTGTATTATTAGAGCCGATGATGAAAGTCGAAGTAGAAGTCCCCGAAGACTTTTTGGGAGATGTTATGGGTGACTTGAACTCTCGTCGCGGTAATATCGAAGGAATGGACTCCGAGGACGGGCAATCCAAGGTAACTGCTAAAGTGCCTTTAGCAGAAATGTTTGGTTATGCCACAGATATCCGCTCCAAGACCCAAGGACGCGGTATATTTTCTATGGAGTTCAGTGAATACAATGAAATCCCTCGCAATGTAGCTGAGGGAATCATCGGAAAAAACCAAGGGAACGCATATTAAAATAAGGAACAGATAAACTCATGGCACGCGAAAAGTTTGAACGTACGAAAGAGCACGCTAATATTGGCACTATTGGTCATGTTGACCACGGTAAAACAACTCTAACTGCAGCAATTACTCTTTCTCTAGCTGCTCAAGGTAAAGCTAAAGCTAGAAACTATGAGGATATTGATGCTGCTCCTGAAGAAAAAGCACGGGGTATCACAATCAATACAGCTCACGTAGAGTATGAAACTGAAGGCCGTCACTATGCTCACGTAGATTGTCCTGGACATGCTGACTATGTGAAAAACATGATTACTGGTGCAGCCCAAATGGATGGTGGCATTCTTGTTGTCTCAGCAGCTGATGGTCCCATGCCTCAAACTCGCGAACATATTCTACTTGCAAAGCAAGTTGGTGTTCCTAGCTTGGTAGTTTTCATGAATAAAGAAGACCAAGTGGATGATGAAGAACTACTAGAATTGGTAGAACTAGAAATTCGCGAACTACTTAGTGATTATGATTTTCCTGGAGATGATATTCCCATTGTTTCAGGATCTGCACTTAAAGCTGTAGAAGCATTGACTGCTAAACCAGATATCGCTAAAGGTGGCGACCCCTGGGTTGATAAGATTCTTGAACTTATGGATAATGTGGACTCTTTTATTCCTACTCCAGAACGGGAAGTTGATAAGCCTTTCTTGATGGCAGTAGAAGATGTGTTCTCTATTACTGGTCGTGGTACTGTTGCCACTGGTCGTATTGAGCGTGGTTTAGTGAAAGTTGGAGAAACTATCGAAATCGTTGGTATCAAAGATACTGCGACTTCTACTGTTACTGGAGTAGAAATGTTCCAGAAAACCTTAGACCAAGGTATGGCTGGGGATAATGTTGGTTTGCTACTTCGTGGGGTAGAAAAAGAAGCTATTCAACGCGGTATGGTATTGGCTAAACCTGGTTCTATTACTCCCCATACTCAATTTGAAGGAGAAGTTTACGTTCTAACTAAAGAAGAAGGTGGTCGTCACACTCCTTTCTTTAAGAACTATCGTCCTCAATTCTATGTTCGTACTACTGATGTGACTGGCACTATCACTGACTATACTGCTGATGATGGTAGTGCAGTAGAAATGGTAATGCCTGGCGATCGCATTAAAATGACTGTGGAACTAATCAATCCCATTGCGATTGAAGACGGAATGCGTTTTGCAATCCGTGAAGGTGGTCGTACCATCGGTGCGGGTGTCGTTTCTAAGATAATTAAGTAGCCTGGGTTAGTACTTAGGATGAACTAAAAAAGGGCAGGTCGGAACATCTACCATAGTTGTTTCCATCTGCCTCTTAAATTCTCTAATTAAGAGATATATTGAAAATTTCTGAACCTTGAAAATTAAACATTATGGCAACTATTCAACAACAAAAAATTCGGATTCGCTTGAAAGCTTTTGACCGTCGCTTGCTAGATACTTCTTGTGAGAAGATTGTCGATACAGCTAATAGAACTAATGCCACGGCAATTGGTCCGATTCCTTTACCGACGAAAAAGAAAATTTATTGTGTTTTGCGATCGCCTCACGTAGATAAAGACTCTCGCGAACATTTTGAGACTCGGACTCATCGTAGAATTATCGATATTTATCAGCCTTCTTCTAAAACTATTGATGCTTTGATGAAATTAGATTTGCCTGCTGGGGTAGATATCGAAGTGAAGTTATAAAAATGTTATTTTATTTAGCGATTGTTTTTTTGTAGTTGTTAACTGATAACTGATCACTGTTAACTGATCACTGAACAAGCGATCGCTAAACTACGAGGATCTAAAGTATGAATCTTCGACCAAATTCAATTCAGCGAACTAGAGGAAAGGGTTTTGCGGATTACACGATAATCCACCGATTCCCGCAGATAGCTGCTCAGGTAAAAGAAGTTGTTTCCTCAAAAGTTCTCCGCGAAAAGATTGATACATTAATATTTGCTATAGAAAATGGAGAAGCCCTACAAGTTGATAGCGGAAGACTGGATATACAGGCAGCAAACGATTGGGGGGAACCACGTCACTTTTCGCAACTGGATGCTGATTTAGTAACAAATCTTGAAAAGGCAGATGTCGTCATCGCAAAAGGAGATTTAAACTACCGTCGTTTTATTGAAGATCGAATGTGGCCTGAAGAGACAAGTGTTATCCAAGCATCACATAACGTTCCCTTTTCTGCATTTGCTTTACGGATCTTAAAGTCTGAAGCTATAGCTGGAATTCCGGCCATAATCCACCAAAACTTAAATATATGTGATCCAGATTGGCGATGCAACGGGAAATATGCAATTATCCAGAGAATAGGAGGAGCATTCTCATGACAGTTAAAGCGAAAGCAACTAGGCTTACTTTAGACTAAGATCTAGAGTAATTGCATACATTGGTGGAACTTCAGATTAATATCTATCTTAGATTTTAAGTCAAAAGAATAAAATGATAGAGTTATCTGAAAATTTTTTTCTGAAACTAATAATTAGAATTTAGTATCAAATTTTACTTTTAATTTTCATAAAAGAAATCGTACATTTGTGGAGCTGAATAAGGTAATATTTTATAACCACCTTTAGTTGAATCGATTTTGCTAGTTTACTTGGTTAAGAAACTTCTAGTAAAGCTCCTAATCGCTTATGGCACAATGAAAGTAGCAAGTACAAAATTAAGAAAATCAAAAGACAACTGTCAACTATTTTAAAAGAATCATCACCGTAAAAAGAAAACTGTAACAAGCGACTAAAACTCTTCTTTACACATTTGATAACTAAGACGAAAAATGACTAAAACATCATCTGCAAAAAATGTAATAACCCAAAATCAAGAACTAAACAAATCTACCAAAGAACAACCTTTTGCTGGTCAACCTTGGTTGGTAGAAGAAAGAGATGCTTGTGGTGTGGGATTTATTGCTTACCAGGATGGTCGGGCAAATCATCAGATTGTAGAGCAAGCTTTAGTCGGCTTGGGATGTATGGAACATCGCGGCGGCTGTAGCGCAGACCAGGATTCTGGTGATGGAGCAGGGGTGATGACAGCAATTCCCCACAAGTTGTTCCAGTCTTGGTTTGAGAGTCAGGGCATTGAGATGCTGATCGCGGAAAACTATGGTGTAGGAATGGTTTTTCTCCCTCAAGAAGCCACAGAACGCGCTGAAGGCAAAGAATTTATTGAACGAATCGTTACAGAAGAAAATTTAACCATCTTGGGTTGGCGAGAAGTTCCCATTAAACCCGGTGTCTTGGGTATTCAAGCCAGAGAAAATCAACCTCATATTGAGCAAATATTAGTTACCTCGGCTGAAGGGCTAACAGGAGATGCTTTAGATCGCAAACTATACATTGCGCGATCGCGTATTGGGAAAAAATTATATGATCACTTCTACGTATGCTCTTTTTCTTGCCGTACTATCGTTTACAAAGGTATGGTGCGATCGGAGATTTTAGGGCAGTTCTACACAGATTTAACTAATCCCGATTACGAAACAACTTTTGCTGTTTACCATCGACGCTTTAGTACCAACACCATGCCAAAATGGGCTTTCGCTCAACCGATGCGCTTGTTAGGGCATAACGGGGAAATTAACACTTTGTTGGGTAATGTTAACTCGATGGCAAATCGCGAGAGAAATCTCGAAGTTACAGGCTGGAGCGAATCAGATTTAGAAGCCTTAACTCCCATTGTGAATCCTGCCAATAGTGATTCCTATAACCTAGATAGTGCGATGGAACTTTTGGTCAGAACAGGACGCAGCCTACCAGAGGCCACAATGATCTTGGTGCCCGAAGCCTATAACAATCAACCCGCTCTGCAAGAATATCCCGAAATTAGTGATTTTTACGAATACTATAGCGGTTTGCAAGAACCTTGGGATGGCCCCGCATTACTAGTTTATAGTGATGGTAAAACTGTTGGCGCAACTTTAGATCGCAACGGTTTAAGGCCTGCCCGTTACAGTATTACTAAAGATGGTTATATTGTCGTAGCCTCCGAAACAGGAGTTGTGGAATTGCCCGATAGTGAAATTGTGGAAAAAGGCAAATTAGGGCCAGGACAATCAATTGTTGTTGACTTTCAGAGTCAGGAAATTTTACGCAACTGGGATGTCAAAAAACGGGTTGCAGAGCAAAATCCCTATGGTCAATGGGTGAAAGAAAATCGCCAAACTATTACCAACCAAGCTTTTAGTACCGAACCTCATTTTGAGGCTAGAGACTTATTATCTAAACAAACTGCTTTTGGTTATACGGCTGAAGATGTCGAAATGGTCATTCAGTCCATGGCTGTTAACGGCAAAGAACCTACCTATTGTATGGGTGATGATATTCCCCTAGCAGTGCTTTCCACCAAACCCCACTTGCTATATAACTATTTTAAACAGCGATTTGCTCAGGTCACCAATCCACCAATTGATCCTTTAAGAGAGAGCTTGGTGATGTCTTTGGAAATGCAATTGGGAGCAAAAGGCAATATTTTGGAGGTAAAAGCGGAAGATGCTAAATTACTGAAGCTAGAATCTCCGGTTTTAAATGAAGCAGAACTAGACATTGTGAAAAATTCTGCGATTAAATCAGCAACGCTCTCTACCTTATACGAAATTGCTACTGGCCCAACAGGCTTAGAAACTGCCATTAGAAATTTATGTGCTGCTGCTGTGAGAGCAGTGAGAGAAGGAGCGGAGATTTTAGTATTAAGCGATCGCGCTACCCATGGCATTAACGCAGAATCTAGCTATATTCCTCCTTTAGCGGCAGTTGGGGCAGTGCACCATCGTTTAATCAAAGAAGGATTACGACTCAAAGCTTCTATCGTGGCAGAAACTGCTCAATGTTGGAGTACTCATCATTATGCTTGTTTGGTCGGTTATGGAGCATCAGCGGTTTGTCCCTATCTAGCGCTTGAAACAATTCGTCAATGGTGGCATAGTCCGAAAGCCCAAAGACTCATGGCAAATGAGAAAATTGCCACAGTTTCGATCGAACAAGCTCAGAGAAATTATCGTAAGGCAGTAAAAGCGGGCATTTTAAAAATACTCTCTAAAATGGGTATTTCTTTGCTGTCTTCCTATCATGGAGCACAAATTTTTGAGGCTTTGGGTTTGGGCATGGATTTAGTAAATTTATGCTTTGTCGGGACAACCTCCCGTTTAGGCGGTTTAACTATTACTGAATTAGCCCAAGAGATAATCACGTTCCATAGTCGAGCTTTCCCAGAACTTAATAGAAAGCGATTAGAAAATTGTGGCTTCATTGCCTATCGCAAGGGCGGTGAATATCACATGAATACCCCTGAAATGTCGAAGGCTTTACATGGAGCAGTTAAAAGTAAGCAATATAATCATTATGAACTGTATAAGCAATACCTCCAAGGTCGTCCGGCAACTGCCTTGAGAGATTTACTTGATTTCCAAAGCGATCGCGGCTCGATATCTTTAGAGGAAGTAGAATCAGTTGAATCGATCGTCAAGCGTTTTTGCACTGGAGGCATGTCCCTGGGATCTTTATCCAGAGAAGCCCATGAAACCCTCGCAGTTGCCATGAACCGTTTGGGTGGTAAATCAAACTCAGGTGAAGGCGGCGAAGATCAAGTTCGTTTCAAAGTTTTAGACGATGTTGATGCCGAGGGCAATTCTGCGACCCTGCCTCATTTAAATGGATTACAAAATGGTGATACAGCAAGTTCGGCAATTAAACAGGTAGCATCGGGGCGTTTTGGGGTAACTCCGGAATATCTAATGAGCGCGAAGCAATTAGAAATCAAAATGGCTCAGGGAGCAAAACCTGGCGAAGGGGGACAATTACCCGGCAAAAAAGTTAGTGAATATATTGCTTCTTTGCGTCGTTCCAAACCTGGTGTGACTTTAATTTCACCGCCACCCCACCATGATATTTACTCGATTGAGGATTTGGCTCAGTTAATTCATGATTTGCATCAAATTAATCCAAAAGCTAATGTATCGGTGAAACTAGTTGCAGAAATTGGGATTGGGACAATTGCGGCTGGTGTTGCCAAGGCAAATGCTGATGTGATTCAAATTTCTGGTCATGATGGTGGCACTGGTGCTTCGCCTTTGAGTTCGATTAAACATGCGGGGGCACCTTGGGAATTGGGATTAACCGAAGTCCATCGAGTATTAATGGAGAACCAATTGCGCGATCGCGTTTTGTTGCGGGCTGATGGCGGTTTAAAAACTGGTTGGGATGTGTTGATGGCAGCTCTAATGGGTGCGGAAGAATATGGTTTTGGTTCGATCGCGATGATTGCCGAAGGATGCATTATGGCACGAGTCTGTCACTTGAATACTTGCCCTGTGGGGGTTGCTACCCAAAAAGAACTCTTGCGCAAGCGCTTTGTGGGAATTCCGGAACATGTGGTGAATTTCTTCTATTTTGTGGCAGAAGAAGTACGGAATTTATTGGCAATTTTAGGTTATCGCAGTTTGCAGGAAGTTATTGGTCGGGCTGATTTGCTGAAGCAACGAGATGATGTTGCTTTGACTAAAACTGAAGGGATGAATCTTGATTGTTTGATTAATTTGCCTAATGTAAAGGGCGATCGCTCTTGGTTAGATCATGGGGAAGTGAATACGAACGGTGCTGTTCTCGATGATGATTTACTAGCTGATCTTGAAATTGCCTATGCGGTTAACAATCAAGCTGCGGTGACTAAAGAAATTCAGATTGTGAATACAGATCGATCAGTTGGAGCGAGAATTGCTGGCGCGATCGCGTCTAAATATGGCAATAGTGGTTTTGAAGGGGAACTGAACTTAAATTTCTACGGTTATGCCGGTCAAAGTTTTGCCGCCTTTAACCTTCCTGGAATGAATATGATTTTGACTGGGGAAGCTAACGACTATGTGGGCAAAGGTATGCATGGTGGGGAGATTGTGATTAAACCACCTGCTACTGCGACTTACAATACTGCGGAGAATGTGATTATTGGTAATACCTGTTTATACGGTGCGACTGGTGGTGTGCTCTATGCTAATGGTCGGGCTGGTGAGCGTTTTGCAGTCAGGAATTCTTTGGGTAAAGCTGTGATCGAAGGTGCGGGAGATCATTGTTGTGAATATATGACTGGTGGTCTGCTGGTAGTTTTGGGTAAAGTAGGGCGTAATGTTGGTGCAGGAATGACTGGTGGTATTGGCTATTTTCTTGATGAGGATGGTTCTTTCCCCGAAAAGGTTAATCCTGAGATTGTGAAGATTCAGCGTTTGGTTTCTGAGGCTGGTAAGGAGCAATTGAAGTCAATGATTACTGTTCATGTGGAGAAGACTGGTAGCACCAAAGGTCAGGATATTTTAGATAACTGGGATAGTTATGTAGGAAAATTCTGGCAGGTTGTTCCGCCTTCGGAAGCTGATAGTGAAGTCGCGATCGTGAAATTTGAGGAGAAGCCTTTGACTTCGGTTTAATTGATGTAATTTGATGCTTCCAGTTTTTTTTAACTACAACAATAATTACGCTACTAAATATGACCTTTGAAGAAATCCAAAAAACCCTAGAAGGCATGTTGCAGGTGCAAAAAGACATTCAAATGCAACAGTTAAAGAATCAGGACGCGATCGCGCAACTCACAGCAAGACAAGACAAAAATGATCAGCAAATCGCACTTTTAACTGAGAATATCAGTAACCTTAACATCATTAGTCAGAGACACGAAAATAGACTAGGTAATTTATATGGATACCAGATGTCGGCTGATACTGACAGACTGAATATTATGCAAAATCTACTGGAGATCAAAGGAAGACTCAATAATATTGAAGATAAGCTCAATGCTATGTAAGCAATTCTATATTAACTTAAACTTAGTTTTTAATTTAGAAGAATTAGAAATTTAATTTCGCGATCGCGGAAATTCGTAAACTAAAACCAATTAATCAACAATTAGATATCAGATGATGTGATTTTTTCTAGTTCATTAATCAAATTCGATAAACTTTCTTGTAGAGTATCCCAGACAGTATCAAGAAGAAACTGTTGATCGCGATTCATAGATAATTTGAGCAGAATTTAGAATAGTTTCTCGTCGTAAATAATTTTGACTATTGGTAATTCCTTTACGAGTAACTAAATCGATATCTCGATGAAAAATTTGTTTTAATTCGTCTTCCATTTGTACTAGATCAAATAGAGTATTATGCGAATCTGGAAGAAATTGCACCATTACATCAATACCACTATCAGGCCGAAAATCATCTCGTAAAACTGAGCCAAATAAAGCAAATTCTGATATTTTCCATCGTTGACAAAAATCCTCGATTTGCTTTATTGGTAATTTGATATTGTTAAGCTTCATCTTGAAAAAAAATTAAGTAATAAAATTTTAGCTTAAAAGGAATAGCAATATGCGATCGCTTTCAAGAATATGGATTCCTCGATCGCGTTTTAGGAAACTTAAATTAAGGAATAAAAATTCGCCTCGACCCCATATAAATATCAATACTTTAGATTAGCTTTTAACTTTTTATTGCTTTTAGTTTCTCCCAAATATGTTCTGTTTCAGGTTTAGGGGTTTGTGTTTTAATCCGATTGATGAACTCACGATTTTTTGCTTCGTAATATTGTTTTAGTTCTTCTGCTTCTTTTGATCTATGCTTTACCCATAACTTCTGAAACTATTTCCTAGACTAACTTACAGCCTCTGAAGTTTGGTTTAGTATTTGCGATTTGTTCTCTTTTGTTCGCGATCGCGAACAATACGCTCTTCAGAACCC